>JADGEN010000019.1 GCA_016744355.1 Halieaceae bacterium | reverse complement strand
CTTCAACATCGCCCCTGGTGAGGCCAGATCGTTTGACGCTTCAAGGCGACCATCATCTGCCACTTTGGATTGTCCGTAAATAGGCCTGGTATTCCGCTGAATTGGGGTAGAGATTAGTCAAAGCCAGAACATAGCTTCCCTCAGCATTTAAGTCTCCCTGCTTGCGGGAAATTCGAATACCCAGCCACAGGGCTCGAGATGACTGCTGCCGCACAGAGCGCCTATAGGACTCGAAATATCGACTGGCATTTGGGATATCGTCATCATCGTAGCGTAGTTCGGCTACTTCCAGCAGAGCAATAACGTTACCCCTGTCCATGGACAACGCTCTCAGAAACGCCTCTTCGGCGCCTGTGGGATTAAACAATTGCAGCCTGCATAAGCCAAGATTTATGAAAGCCCTGGGCCTGGCGTTATACAGCGTGTCTTGAACCACAAATTCAAGTTGCTCTTCGGCATCTTCATAGCGTTGCTGTGAAAAAAGAAACACAGCGTAGTTGTTTCTCGCGCGGGAAAAATTGCGATCAATTTTAATAGCGGTCTGGTAGTTTTCTTCAGCCAGTTCGTATTCACCCGTGCTCTGATACACCAATGCAAAAGCCTCATGGACCTCTGCATTCCCAGGATCGACCTCGTATGCCATCTTGAGGTTGCGCTTGGCATTATCCCAATCACCCTGCCCTATATATTTTCGCGCCAACTCGACACGGCGCTCCAAGGTCTTGTGAGGCGACGCCTTCTCTGTGAAAACAGTTTCTTCACTTGTCACACAGCCAGCCAGGCAAAAAAGGAAAAGTCCTGCGACAACAACTAACCTCATGTATTTATCCGCTATTAAAGCCACGATCACCCCACATGAATTATCTGTGAATCAGCAGATCTTCGATGCCGCTCACTACGGCTTGTTTTATCGACAACCTGCCCTACCAGCTGACCACAGGCGGCATTGATGTCATCGCCCCGAGTGGTTCGCACCGTGACAATATAGCCTGCATCGACCAACACTTGCCAGAACCTTGACACAGCATTGCCGCTGGGACGCTTATAATCTGACAGGTCGAAAGGGTTAAACGGAATCAGGTTAATCTTACAGGGAAAATCTGTTAGCAGTTCTGCCAATTCCCTGGCCTGCTCAACTTGATCATTCACACCTGCTATCAATGTGTACTCAACGGTTACCACACGCTTCTTATCTGTCTGCGCGGCAATATAGTTTCTGCAACTTTCCAGTAACACGCTGATCGGATATTTTCGATTAATCGGCACTAACTCACTGCGCAGTGCGTCATTGGGCGCATGCAGTGATACGGCCAGAGATACTTCGCTCACTTTGGCGAGCTTGTCCAGTGCAGGCACCACGCCTGAAGTGCTAAGCGTCACGCGACGCTTTGACAGGCCGTATGCAAGGTCTTCCAACATCAGATCCATGGCGGAAACCACATTATCAAAGTTGAGCAAGGGCTCGCCCATGCCCATCATCACAACATTGCTAACAATACGTCCATTGCCAGGTTGAAAGGCATCGTAGGATGCAATTGCAAGCCAGACCTGGCCTATAATTTCAGCGGCCGAAAGATCTTTCTGAAAACCCTGTTTACCGGTAGAACAAAAACTGCAGTCCAGTGAACAACCCACTTGGGAAGAAACACACAAGGTGGCACGTTTGGCCTCGGGGATCAGCACTGTTTCGACCATGCCTCCACCATCGACCCGAATAACCCACTTGCGCGTGCCATCGGCCGAATCGTGCTGAGATATGATTTCTGGTGGACGCACCTCGGCAATGCCATGCAATTTCTCTCGCAAGGCAACGCCGAGATTGGTCATTTTCGCGATATCAGTCTCACCGGAGTGATGAATCCATTTCAGCACTTGCTGCGCGCGGAATTTCTTCTCCCCTATGTCCAGGAAAAAGGCTTCCATCTGAGCGAGCGTCAACCCCAGCAAATTGACTTTAGCTGGTACCTGCTGGGGGATGATCTCGGCGGTAGTGATATCGTCACTCAAGGGTTTTAGCTGCGATCGCAGAGCTCACCAGTTTCGAAAAAGTAGGCAATTTCCCGCGCAGCAGACTCAGGAGAATCGGAACCATGCACAGCATTGGCATCAATAGACTCGGCGAAATCGGCGCGAATCGTGCCCTCGTCTGCTTCCTTTGGATTAGTGGCACCCATAAGCTCACGGTTTTTGGCAACTGCGCCCTCTCCCTCAAGTACCTGCACCATAACCGGGCCAGATGTCATAAACTGGATAAGGTCCGGGAAAAATGGACGCTCGGCATGTTCTGCATAGAAACCGCCAGCAGTTTCATCGTTAAGTCGAACCATTTTCGAAGCCACAATTCTGAGGCCATTAGTTTCGAAACGGGAATAGATTTTTCCAATGATATTTTTGGCGACAGCATCGGGCTTGATAATTGAAAAAGTACGTTCGATAGCCATGTGGGTTCTCCAGTCGGCGGGATATAAGGTCGTGCGCAGAGTGCGCAGGTTAAAAGCCGCGTAATTATACGGATTTTAACCTGCAGTTTCACCTCTGGGAGAGGATAAAAAGTACCTTATTTGACGCTAAATCAGGAGCCTGGAGTGGTCTTCAGGGGGCATAGGAAGAAATATCAAGACTGAGTTCAGTCCCGTTCGTCGATCCACGCGCCCTGTATGGCTTCGAGCAGCTTCTCGCCACAATGGGATGGATCGCCCTCAAAGTCTGGCAGCGCTATGATCCACTGCCGCAAATCGACAAAATTCACTGTGAGAGGGTCTACCTCGGGGTGCGCATCACATAGCTCAATAGCGATGTCTGATATGTCTGCCCATTGCATAGTCAGTGTGCCTCCGACACCATGTTAATCGTATATTTCGGAATCTCGATCACCAGATCCTGGTCGGCTACGATCGCCTGACAGCTCAGACGCGAATCGGGCTCAAGACCCCACGCCATATCCAGGTAATCGTCTTCCAGTTCATCGGCCTCCTCCAGAGAGCCGTAACCCTCACGCACAATGACATGGCAGGTTGTACACGCACAGGACATCTCACAGGCATGCTCAATCTCTATGTCGTTGCGCAGCAAGGCCCTACAGACACTTTCACCTGGCTCGGCCTCTATCACAGCGCCAGCAGGGCACAGTGGTTCTTGTGGCAAAACTACAATACGTGTCACTCGCCAATCTCCTCACTCACGTCATCCAGCGTAACGCCGGTTAAAGCCGTCCGAATACTCTTGTCCATTCTTCTGGCGGCAAAAGCTTCACTGTCACGTCCCAATTGATCCGAGACTGCTCGTAGCACAGCGGCATCCCCGGTGGTTAATTGCTCCTCAACCCTGAGCATCTGGGCATCCAGAGCTTCGCGCTCCTGACTATCCAGAAGTTCATCGCCATCAGCAGCGAGGGCTACTGCCAGCCCCTCAAGCAACTGTTTGGCAGCGACACAGAGCTCCGCTAAAACTCTCGCTTCCTTGTCTTCTTCGGCATGACTATAGGAAGCTTGCAACATGCTACCAATTTGCTCATCACTCAGACCAAAAGAAGGTTTCACCACGATACTGCTTTGAACGCCAGTGGTCTCCTCGCGTGCAGACACACTCAGCAAACCATCGGCATCCACCTGAAAACTCACAAGAATACGTGCCGCACCGGCCACCATGGGCGGAATACCGCGCAACTCAAAGCGGGCGAGAGAACGGGAGTCAGACACCAGTTCCCGCTCGCCCTGCACAATATGTACTGCCAGTGCAGTCTGCCCATCTTTATACGTAGTAAACTCCTGAGCTCGCGACACCGGAATGGTTGTGTTTCTGTTGACAATTTTCTCAACCAGGCCACCCATAGTCTCAATACCCAGAGACAGTGGAATCACGTCCAACAGCAGCAATTCGCCCTCGGGACGATTACCCACCAAAATATCAGCCTGAATAGCTGCGCCTATAGCGACAACCTGATCCGGGTCTATTCCCAGCAATGGTTTACGCTGAAAGTAGTCCTCTACTGCAGCGCGTACCAGGGGCACACGGGTAGACCCTCCAACCAGAACGACATTCTCTATGTCCACTGGAGATAAACCTGCATCGCGTACTGCCCTGCGGCAGGCTTGAATGGTGCGCTTAACCAGCGGCTTTATCATTTCGTCAAAACGATTCTGTGTAAGAACCAACTCGCTGGTGTCGAGCTGTAGTGCTTGCAGCGGAATAACCACCTCAGCGCAGTCGGATAAAGCTTCTTTCGCCGCTCGGGCAAGAGACACAAGGGTGCGATGCTCGCCAGCTTTCAGCTTGGGAGAGCCCAACTCATGCAATATCCAGTCGCCTATCAAATTATCAAAGTCATCGCCACCCAGTGCTGTATCACCACCCGTTGCACGGACTTCAAAAACATCACGATGAAGATGCAGAATCGAAATATCGAAAGTGCCTCCACCCAAGTCGTAAACAGCTGTTAGCCCCTCACCCTTAGATTCCAGGCCATAAGCTACTGCCGCCGCGGTGGGCTCATTCAACAACCGAAGCACTGGAATGCCTGCAACAGTTGCGGCATCTTTTGTCGCCTGACGCTGGGCTTCATCGAAGTAAGCGGGAACGGTAATTACAGCGCCATCTACACTGCCACCCAAAGCGGCTTGGGCGCGCAGACGCAGAGTTTTCAGAATCTCCGCTGAAGCCTGTACCGGACTGACCACACCGGAGCTTGTTGCGAAGCTAACCATGCCCGCATCTTCATTGGTAAGTTTATACTGGGAGCGCTCGGCCTCATCCCGGGCGTCGGCGTAGCCACGCCCCATAAAGCGCTTCACTGAAGATAAGGTATCAGTCGGATGTTCACTGGCTGCGGCCAGGGCCTCTCTACCCACCACCACTTTTGCCGGGTCTGCATAGCTCACTACCGATGCCAGACTTGCCTCTCCCCTATCATCAGGCAACGCGCTAGCACCGTCTTTCGAAACGGTAGCCACCAGAGAATTGGTAGTCCCGAGATCTATTCCCACCGCGAGCTTTTGCTCATGCGTAATGGCAGATTGCCCGGGTTCCGCAATATGTAACAGAGCCATCTATCTTGTTCTCTTCAATTCAGCAAACCGGCTTCTATTTGCTCGGCCTCCTGGTGTAGTTTTCTGAGGAACTGCATTTTCACACAGGCGCTGGCTGCGCCATTTAATACGTCCGCCTCCAATGCCTCAACAAATTCTCTCTCGTGATTTTTTGTATCCTGCGCAATTTCACTCATCAAGTGCTCCAGCGCAGTTTCGGGATCCACCATATCTGCTATAGATTCGATTTTCTCGCGCAATTCCATTTGTTCCATCAGAAACCCGCCGTCAATTTTTTCAGCTGAAACTTGCTCGGCGCTCACCCCTGCCAATTCAAGCATGTATAAGGCCCGCTCAAGCGGATCTTTCAAGGTGGTATACGCTTGATTCACAAATGCCGAATATTGTACGGCTACCCGCTGCTCATGCGCCGACTTGCTGGCGTAGCGGTCCGGATGCAACTGTCCCTGCAAGTGTCTAAACCGCTCGCTAAGTAATGCCAGGCTCAGATCAAACTCTCTGGACACACTGAAAAGTTCAAAGTAATTTTGCTGGAAGTCAGGACTGGCCATGCAACAAGTATCACACCGTCGTTATACGGTGAAACTCTCCCCGCAACCACATTCTCCCGCAACATTGGGATTGCGAAACTGCAGACCTTCGTTCAGGCCTTCTTTGACGAAATCAAGTTCGGTGCCATCGAGATAAACGAGGCTCTTGGGATCGACATAGATTTTGACGCCGTGCGCTTCAAAAAGTTCGTCCTGCGGATCTTCCTGATCGACAAACTCCAGGACATAAGCCATACCGGAACAACCCGAGGTTTTCACGCCCAGACGAATACCCAGGCCCTTGCCCCGACTACTTAACTGAGAAGCCACGTGCGTGGCGGCGGCTTCTGAAACACTTATCGCCATCGTCGTACTATGCCTCGCTACGCTTTGTACGCAGATCTTCAACCGCCGCTTTTATAGCGTCTTCTGCCAATACTGAGCAGTGAACCTTAACTGGTGGAAGAGCCAATTCCTCAGCGATTTCAGAATTCTTAATCATCGCCGCCTCCTCCAGGTTCTTGCCCTTCACCCACTCGGTTAACAACGAGCTAGAGGCAATTGCCGAACCACAACCATAGGTTTTAAACTTGGCGTCTTCGATAACGCCTTCGTCATTCACCTTGATTTGCAGTCGCATTACGTCACCGCAGGCCGGTGCACCTACCATACCGGTGCCAACGTTCTGGTCGGATGCATCCATTTTCCCAACATTTCTTGGGTTTTCGTAGTGATCCAATACTTTTTCGCTATAGGCCATGCTTTTATCTCCTCGCAAATTCCAATCTGTCTAATCACAGAAAATCTGATTAATGTGCCGCCCACTGTACTTGCTCTAGATCGACGCCGTCTTTGTACATATCCCAAAGAGGAGACAATTCACGTAACTTTTCTACCGCGTACCGTAGTTGCGATACCGCTGCGTCCACGTCTTCCTCTGTGGTGAATCGGCCAAAACTAAACCGCAGTGAACTGTGAGCCAACTCGTCACTCAGGCCCAGAGCTCTTAATACATAAGAAGGTTCAAGGCTCGCTGAGGTGCAGGCTGAACCACTGGATACGGCCAAGCCTTTTAACGACATGATAAGGGACTCCCCTTCTACGAACGCGATACTGACGTTCATAGCACCGGGCAACCGGGCGTTAACGTCACCATTAATGTGCACTTCTTCGATATCGCTCAAGGCATTCCAGAAACGCTCGCGCAGCGCTTTGAGACGCACCGCCTCAGTGGCCATCTCCTCTGCGGCTATCTGTGCCGCTGCCCCCATGCCAACAATCTGGTGGGTCGGTAAAGTGCCTGAGCGCATGCCGCGTTCATGGCCTCCACCGTGTATTTGTGCTTCAAGACGAACACGCGGTTTACGTCTCACGTACAAGGCCCCCATACCCTTGGGACCGTAAAACTTATGCGCTGAAAATGACATCAAGTCCACTTTCATCTGCTCCAGGTCGATGGGTATTTTACCGGCGCTTTGAGCCGCATCGACGTGGAAAATAACACCCGCATTCCTAGTGATCTCGCCTATTCCGGCTATGTCGTTAACCGTGCCGATTTCATTATTGGCGTGCATGATACTTACCACTGTGGTGTCGTCGCGCAGCGCAGCTGCCACAGCTTCTGGCGTAATAAGGCCATCGCTTCCAGGGTCGAGATAAGTGACTTCAAAACCCTCGCGCTCCAATTGTCTGGCGCTGTCCAGAACAGCCTTGTGTTCAATTTTCGAGGTAATGATGTGCTTGCCTTTCTTCTGGTAAAAGTGTGCAGCACCTTTGAGAGCCAGGTTGTCAGATTCCGTGGCGCCTGAGGTCCATACGATTTCACGCGGATCAGCATTTATCAGGTCTGCGACCTGTCTGCGCGCATTTTCGATGGCTTCTTCTGCCTTCCACCCGTACATATGAGAGCGGGAGGCGGCATTACCGAAGTTACCCTCTAGCGTGAGGCACTCCATCATCTTCTCGGCCACACGGGGGTCTACCGGTGTGGTCGCGAAGTAATCGAAGTAAATCGGTTTCTGCATATTTATAACTCCAAACTATAAAGTGTAATCAAAGCGGCACCATGGAGGTACCCGCCTATCTATCTCAAACTTCCGTTAGCGCCAGTGTGTCCAGGCGCTGCTCTTGCCTCGCAGAGATGTACTGCACTTCCTCACGGGCAACCAGGTTCGCAAGACTAATCTGGCTCAAAAAATTGTGTATCTGTTCGCTCAGGCCACACCATAAATGGTGGGTAAGGCAAACCTCACCCTGCTGACAGTCAGCGGTACCGCCACAACCGGTGGCATCCACCGATTCATTGACCGCATCGATGATTTGCGCCACATAGATCTCTGCATGCTCGCGGCTGAGGCGGTAACCTCCGCCTGGCCCTCGCACACTGCTGACAAGGTTTTGGCGGCGTAATTTGGCAAAAAGCTGCTCCAGGTACGACAGGGAGATATCCTGACGCCCGGAAATGTCCGCGAGGCTAACCGGCCCTGAACCTGCATGTAATGCCAGGTCGAGCATTGCGGTAACCGCATATCGTCCTTTAGTAGTTAAGCGCACTTTTCTGCCTCTTTAATTCATGTTGTAATTATGCAATAACCCACTATTTTGGTCAAGTATTACAACGCAGCTGATTGCGAGCCAAATGTTACTGCTTCCGGGCTTTTGTTACCCACTTCTGGGTCTGGGTGAGAATACCCCTGAGAATATTCAATTCCATCGCATCCAGACGAACCCGACTGTACAGCCTACGCATGCGTGACATGAGCTGCCGTGGTGCTGCCGGATCCAAAAACTCGAGATCCACCAGGGTTTCTTCCAGATGCGTATAAAAATGCTCCATATTTTCACTATTGGAAAACGGCGTGTCCCACTGCTCGGCATCCCTGGTGGGCAAACCGGGAAATACTTTCAACATGCGCAATTCATAGCAGACAACCTGTACAGCCATGGCCAGATTGAGGGAGCTATAGTCCTCTGATGTCGGTATATTCAGGTGTAAATTACACAGCTGAAGCTCGTCATTCGTCAGCCCACGGTCTTCGCGCCCAAAAACCACTGCGACCTCCCCGTGACCAGTAGCGGGGGCTATGCGCTCAGCGCACTGTCTAGGGTCCAATAGAGGCCAGGGAATACGTCGACCCCTGGCGCTGGTACCCACGACGAACTGGCAGGAAGCAATGGCATCTTCCAATGTCTCAGTCACAATTGCCGATTCCAGCACATCAACGGCAGAAACCGCTCGCCAATTGGCTTGCTCATCGGGGTATTGCCTGGGTGCCACCAATGACAGCTTACCTATACCCATATTCTTCATGGCCCTGGCCACCGCACCGATATTGCCGGGGTGACTGGTATGGACTAATACAATGCGAATATTATCGAGATTCATATGCGTGGCTTGCTCACAGAGCCTGTCAGTTTCAAACGGCGCAGAAGTTTAGCAGCTTTTGCGGTGATATCCTGCAATTGTACTGCTATAATCGCGCGCCGACGCCAACCCCTCAGGAACACACTATGGAACCCATGATCAATATCGCACTGCGCGCCGCACGCAAAGTGGGAGAGAACATCGTGCGCGCCTCGGATGACCTGGAGCGTTTGGAAGTTGTAGAAAAGGGTGTCAATGACTTCGTCTCTGAAGTCGACATCAGTGCCGAGCAAGATCTCATCTATCATTTACAAAAGGCCTACCCCGATCACGCCATACTGGGGGAAGAATCAGGCCTCATCGGCAAAGAAGATGCTGAGTACAAATGGATAATTGACCCGCTGGACGGCACCACTAACTTTGTCCGTGGCATACCCCACTACGCCATATCCATCGCCTGCCTTCGCCGCGGAAAACTTGAACATGCCCTGGTTCTGGACCCGGTTCGACGCGAGGAATTTACCGCTTCCCGCGGTCGTGGTGCTCAACTTAACGGACGGCGAATACGCGTAAGCAAACAGATTAGCCTTGAAGGCTCCCTGCTGGGCACTGGTATTCCCTTCAAAGATCACTGCGACGACAAACTCGAGGCCTACACCAAAACTCTG
This sequence comes from Halieaceae bacterium, assembly GCA_016744355.1. Classification (GTDB taxonomy): domain Bacteria; phylum Pseudomonadota; class Gammaproteobacteria; order Pseudomonadales; family Halieaceae; genus JBALVT01. Next base: position 37,578 of record JADGEN010000019.1, on the reverse strand, counting down.
GAAGTACTCGCCGGCCAGTCCGCGGGTATACGCCGTGCAGGTGCCGCCTCTCTCGATTTGGCTTATGTTGCTGCCGGGCGGCTGGATGCGTTTTGGGAAATCGGTCTATCTCCGTGGGATATGGCTGCAGGCGCTCTGTTAGTGCGAGAAGCTGGTGGTTTGGTGTCTGATATCGATGCATCCGAGAACTTTCTCGAATCCGGCAGTATTGTGTGCGGTAACCCCAAGTGCTTTAAGGCGGTGCTGCAAGCGACAAGACCACTACTGGCCTAAGCAGCCCCCCTACCCCTCCCAGTCCGCCGACTGAGGCCCCGCTTCACTTAATTTTTATCCGTGGTAGTCTTAATTCATTCGTGAAAAAGAAGCATTCACCATCGTTAACGGTGGAATCTCCCAAAGCACCCGTTCGTAAAAATTAGAGCACAGGAAACTATAATAAAAAACGGAGTACGCGCATGTTATCTGCCCAGCACCAATTTTCTGCGCTGCCTTTAGCAGCAGCAATAATCGCCCTACTACCCGACCTTCTAATCTCCACTTCAGCGTTCGCCCAGAATACCCCGCAACTCGAAGAAGTTATCGTCACTGCACAAAAGCGCAAGGAGAGCTTGCAGGATGCACCGATCTCCATCTCTGCGTTTAGCCAAGAGGCGCTAAACCAGCAAGGAATTTCCTCCATTGACGACTTGCAGGGCAAGGTGCCCAGTCTGAATATGACCCCCTTTCCCATCCAGAACACCAGCTTGCGGCTGTTCATCCGAGGCGTTGGTGCAAGTGACATACAGGTTACCCAGGACCCCGCCGTGGGCGTTTATATCGATCAGGTTTACATCGGCCGCTCTACGGGCTTAGCCCTGGAGCTGGCCGACCTCGCTCAGATAGAAGTACTTCGAGGACCTCAGGGCACATTATTTGGCCGTAATTCCATAGGTGGCGCCATCAATATGACCACCATCAAACCAGAGACTGAGGAGCTTAGCTTTAAACAGGAACTGGGCTTTGGCAACAGGAATCTTTTACGCTCCAAAACATCAGCAAACATACCGCTAACTAACACGCTCGCGCTCAGAGCAGTGTACTTGTACAAAGGAGTGGATGGCTTTGTTGACAATAAGGGACCAGGGGAAGATTTTTTAGACGCAGAGGACAAAGGTGGAAAACTGGACTTTTTATGGCAGGCCAGTGAGGTTCTGTCTCTGCGCTATGCTTTTGATTCCTCTGATTCTAAATTTGTCTCCCCCACATTCCAGGCGATTAAAAGCGGACCTTTATCCGAGCTGCTGGAAATCCCCGTGTCATCCGACCGGCTTGGAAGCCTCACTACCAAAGACCGAATGCGATCCGCGCAGACCACAATGGAGGGCCACGCCCTAACAATTTCCTACGATTGGGAAAGTACTACATTTAAATCCATAACTGCGTATCGTGACTTTGAATATAAAGAATTTGCGAACCTTGAGAGCGGTAGTTCATCGCCCCTACTGGTACTGAACTCCAATATTGGTATTGACTCGGTGGGGAAACCCGGCACGCTAAAACAAAACCAATTGTCACAGGAGCTGCAGGTTTTTGGCGACCTCACTGACAGTTTCGACTATGTAGCCGGGCTTTATTACTTTCATGAAGAGGCGAACGAAAACAGTGCGCAGGGGTCAGAAGTTTTCTTTCCGCAGCCTTTGCAAATCAATGAGTTTGATATCGACAACAAAGCCTACGCCGCTTTTGCACAAAGCAACTGGACTCCCGACATTCTTCAGGGACGGTTTACTCTAACAACAGGTATTCGTTACACCGTAGACGAGAGAATTGCTGAACGAGATTACACCCTGGACCCGGACGCTTCCGGCGTCTCATTCTCCGCCAAACCAGACAACGATTTTGACCACACCGACTTTACTGTGGTGGGAAGCTTTGCTGTCACAGAACATATCAACACCTATTTGAAGTGGGCCACGGGTTATAAATCAGGAGGCTACAATATTCGCGCTTCCAACGAAGCGTCTTACCTTCAAGGGTTTAATGAAGAAGAGATAGCCACGTGGGAACTTGGTCTTAAGAGCGAGTTGTGGGACCGACGTTTGCGCTTGAATGCTGCGGCCTATTTTTCGGATTACCAGGACATTCAACTGAATTTTTCAGATGCCTCCACCCCTGCCGATGTAAGAGACACTATTGTGATCAATGCCGGCGAAGCAGAAATCAGCGGTCTTGAGCTGGATCTTACTGCACTGTTAAGCCAAGGGCTTACAGCAACTTTCTCCTACGCCTACCAGGACCCCAAGTTCACAAAAATTGTTGACCCGGATGACGCCAGCGTCACCGAACAGGATTTTGTATTCAGTAATGCACCTGAAAACCAGTACAACATCGGTTTGAATTACAGCTACCCATTGAGAAACGGTGCAGTCAACGCGAGTCTAAACTACAACTGGGTCGATGAACGCTTTGACACGCAAAAGTCTGATGAGGCGGCGAGTGGCGCATCGGTTATCGACAGTTATGGTCTGCTCAGTGCATTTCTTGAAATTGCCGACATTGATACACAGGTGGGACAAATGACCATTTCCCTGTGGGGCAGAAATCTTACTGATGAAGAGTATTATACTTCAGCGCCGGTTGTATTGCAGACTATTGGTGCCTACGAAAAAATTGTCACCTGGGGTGAACCACTCACCTATGGTATTGATCTGGTATATAACTTCCGTAGATAGAAATTGACCCGCTGTCGCCCCTGACAGCGGAATTTCAGCTTAGTCAGTACCCGCTGTTGTAGGCGTATTAAACTGATAGCTCTTTTCTTCTACTCGGGACTTGATGCGCCAACCCTGCTCCTTGCGCACATATTCATCGACGTACCACAGCCCCAGGCAAGCTATCGGATTTCCCGTTTTCTCATCGTCAAATTCCATAGGGTTAAAGCACATAATACGACCTGTAGCGCCATCTCCATCTACTTTAATCTGGAAGTTGGAGATCAGGTGTTGCGTGTTTTTAAAGATCGGCAACGCGGCTTTCAAAAAAGCTTTGATGGACTCCAAGTCACCCTTTTCACCACCCACGGCAGAGTAATCTATAAAGGCATCCGCCGTGAAAATATCGTCCAGGCGGTCGATGTCGCACTTATCGATGACATCGCAGTATTCCACGATCAAATCCTGAATTTCAAAACGATCCGAAATTTCTTGTAGCGAAAGTGTCATAATTTTTTCCTGTGTTGGTTAATAATAACGGGGAGCTCCAAGTGCTCTCCTGAGCTCAATTGTTTTCTAAACAGACTCCGTCCAACCACCATTTAGGTGAACAATCGTAAACCAATCGCCCACGCTCACCGTGACTCCAATCGACTGCTCGCTCTACGGTTCCAGACACCTGCCCTGGAAGGCTTTTAGCCGTTCCAGACTGCAGTTTATCCAAAGAAATTGGATAACTTGCCCAATCCAGCGGTGCGCGCCAACCTGGAGGTGGTGCCAGCTGAGACCGGGTGCCATTGATGGGGTATAGAGCACGGTGCTGTTGCATCAGTGAAGACAGTTTTTGAACAATATCAGGATATGTCGAAGCCAAATTATTGTACTCATTGGGGTCGTCTTGAATACGAAACAGATAGTTTGTCACCGTGGTGGACAATTGGTCCTGATCCACTTCCTGCACCAACTTCCACTCGTCGTTGAAAACCGTCAGGTTAAAATGACCGTACATGGGCACTTCCGACACAAAGTAAAGCCAGTCTTCGCGAGTTTGCTCCGCACCGTGTGCAATTGACGGCCACATGCTTTTCCCGTCGAGTTTACGCGTGTTCTGCGTCTTGACTCCGGCAGCTTCCGCAAGCGTAGGAAATACATCCATAACGCTCATGATACTGGTGAGCTTTTGCGCGGGCTTAATAGCCTCGGGCCATCGCATCACCGAAACCACCCTGATTCCACCTTCGAAGGTTTCCCCTTTACCGCCGCGAAGAGGAACATTGTCAGCTCCTCCTACAGAGTACGCTGCGCCGCCGTTATCGCTAAAGAACAATACAATAGTGTTTTCAGCAAGTCCCTCACTGTCCAGCGTATCCAACACCTGACCGATAGCCTGGTCCATGCCGTCTACAACTGCGGCATACATGGGCCTCGCACTGGGCTGCAGCATAAGCTTGGCCAAACGGCGAGTATCATCAGTTCCTTTGGCTCTAGAGGGTTCGAGATCAGTATTGATGTCCTTATATTTGTCCTGTAATTCCTGCGGCGCATCCAGTGGCGTGTGGGGAGCAATAAAAGGCATATACACAAAAAAGGGCTTACTCTGCTCACGCTCTCGAATATAACGGGACACTTCATCGGCCAGTAAATAGGTTTCATAGCCCTGGTCATCGATGGGAGTGCCATTGCGCTGAAAATCACGCCCACCGCTGGCAGAGAAGGGAGGGTAGAATCCAACTTCCGTGTGTAAGTGGCCATAAAAGTAATCAAAACCACGATTATTAGGATGGTAGGTCATTTGTGCGTGGCCCAGGTGCCATTTGCCCACCATAGCGGTTTGGTAGCCGGCGGCGCGGAAGGACTCCGGCATAAAATGTTCGTCGGGGTGCACCCCCGTATTATCCCAGGGCATGATGACGCCATAGGCAACTCCCAGACGTATGGGGTCGCGCCCGGTCATCAATGCCGCACGGGTAGGCGAACAAATTGGCGTGGTATAGAAGCGATTTAACTCCATGCCCTCAGCCGCCAAGCGGTCCAGGGAAGGCGTATCGATATCACCTCCGTGAAACCCTACATCGTTCCAGCCCAGATCATCGGCAACCATCACAATAATATTGGGTTGGCCCGTAGGATGAGCTACCGCTGGTAAAAATAGAATGAGTAAACACACTCGACCCAAAATGCTCATCGGCACTGCCTCATAGTAACCAATGCCCAATGTACGCCACCGGCGTAAGACATGCATTGGCAATCTTGGCCTCTTTTCAATGACCATTTAGTTGTGGTCACCTATATTGAACTGATCAAACGATATTTTTGCTATTACGCGTGGATTATTGCTGGTATCGGGGAGCTCAGTTAACCTGTGTTTATATCGCACAGGAATTCAGCATGCCAGACAGCACACCGCATAAGGCTTTCACAGTAGCCTCGACCGGCGCTCTTGCCAGACGAAGGATGATCAAAAAAACTGGCTCCTCTGACCTGATTCAAGAGGAAGTAGGCTTTCATATGGGTATTGCTGCCGACCTTGAGGCTACCTCACAACAAAGTGCTAATCTTGTCGGCAACCACTATGCTCGCTGGCTTAAGCACGGTATGGGAGAAAAAGGCACTAAATATCGACAGCAACATTTCACCATTGCTGTCGGGGGCGGCAATACGGTTAAAGCGCAATACAGAGCACTGTTGGAACACCATTACGACACCATCGACTGGATAAAACACGTGCGCTTCTTCTTTCTCGAGGAGTCCTCTGGCGAGCAAAAATGGGAGAGTTCAAAAGAATCTTTAATCGAGGACTTTCTCCGCCCACTAGGCGATATTTTGCTGAGAACAAAACGCCCACGTACCATGGCCAGGGCACTAGGATTGGACTGGCCGGCCAACAAAGAGCAAATCACAAGCAGCCTAATTCAAACCATGATTCACTCTATCAATCTGGCAGACGTCAGAACCGCACTACATAGCAAGAGTAAAGCTCAGGCCAAAAAATTGGCGCAGCGGGAAAGTGATCGCTATCAGCGTGAACTCCAGAAGAAACTGGGAAGCGCCATGGCTTTTCATATGATCATCAGTGGCATTGGCAAAGATGGCAGCATAGGCGCACTCTCGCCTTACACCCCCGCACTCAAAGACAAGCAACCAGGAACAACCGTGCTGGAGCAGGAAAACGGCAGTCTGAGAGTGGCACTCAATCGCGGTATATTTATTGCCGCAGACTGTATATCGCTAATTATATCCGGCAACCTGAAACTAAAAGCACTGGGACGATTCGAGATGGAAGAATCGGCCGATTTTGAAAAAACCGTGCTGGAGACACCGTTGCGCATGCTGCGCGAAACTAACGCCATTGCGCGGAAAGTTTATATTTTCGCCGATGAACAGGCCTTGCATGTCGACGAAACCGTTTTCAAGTTTACGGAAAACGGCCAAGCCGTAGCAATCAAAGCCGAAACCCGTGAGGGCGAAGAAGAGAACGGCATACATATTTTACTTATGCACGGATTCATGGGGCTATTTAGTTTTACCAGCCTGTTGTTGCGTCTACCCAGTGCATGGACTGTTTCGGCTTTGCATCGTGGTAGTCATGCAAAAAGCCTGAAAGATGATGAAATTTTTCCACACTACGCGCTCTCATTACGCAAGGCTATCTTGAGAAACTGGCGCAATGGAAGGCCCGCACCCATTGTCGGCCATTCTATTGCCGGCGTTATTTCCGATCACCTGTTGCTATCCCTTTTGGACGAACGAGAAGGACCAATCCCCAGCTATGAAGACCTCAAGGCTGAGAACCAGCAGCTGGTCGACGCGTTGCGCGTTGGGGGTATTATCAATCTAGCCACATGGGCACCGACGGATGGTGTAAACACCGGCAAAAATATCGGCAATCTCATCTCACACCTGCGGCACAAGACAAAGCTGGATTACTCCGGTTTCGAGAACGTCTACACCGAAAATTTTGAAGGCCAGTTACAGCCACATGAGCTGATTGCCCCGGATGAAGAAGATGCACTTGGGAGGCTGGGTAATTTTCTTCAAACACCAGTTGCTAAACCCATTGTCAATGGTCTCAATTCGTTCACCCGGGTACTCCTGAAGAATAAGCGCGTCCAGCAACGCCTGCTCAACACCAACAGCCCCTATGTTTTGCGCATTGTTGGAGGGCGTCTGCTAAAGAAAATATCCTTCTATGGCATGCTCAAGGAGGTCAATGCCGCGCTGCACAACCCTGGCGAATATCAAGCCAGGCATATCAAAGCGCTGGACATACTATTCAAGTACGATATCCCGGTTTTAACTATCGTGCATAAGGATGACTTTTTGGTCTCAGCCAAGCGTCACAAGGAAGAGCATGACTATCTTGTTAGTAAAAGGATGGCCTCAGAGGGCGTAGCGAATGAGAATGAGCTACGCGTTATAACGCGCTATGTAGAGCTGGAGCGAGATCAGGAAAAACTGCCTATAGATATGCTCAACCCCCATCTACTAATCATGTCGACGTCAGGTGAAGGCAACAAAATGGTGCGACAAATCACTTCGGCTATCACTCAATTTGTTAACGAAAATGTAGCACGGGCAACCGGGGAAGGCCTGATGGAAACGCTCTCAAGCGTAAAGAAATGGCAGCAGAAAAACTCACCGGTGAAACGCAGGCGAAAAACCCGCGCGGCACAAAAAACCAGGAAATAGTAACTCGCTGGATCAGGGCGTTATACTCTCCTGATCGGCTCCTTCTTTAACCGGAATCATAAGATCTTCCTTACTCACTCCCAAGAGCATCAATGTGCTTGCGGCCACATAAATAGAGGAGTAAGTACCAATGCCCACACCTACAATCAAGGCGATGGCAAAGCCGTAGATCATTTCGCCACCGAACAGAGCCAAAGCAGCCAAAACCAGCAATGTCGTCAACGATGTAACCATGGTTCGACCCAAGGTTTCGGTGAGGGAAGTATTGATGGTTTCTTCAGAATCCGAGCGGCGTAACTTGCGAAAATTTTCCCGGATTCGGTCTGCAACAACAATAGTATCGTTGAGGGAGTAACCAATAACTGCCAATACTGCAGCCAGCACCGTTAAGTCAAACTCCATTCCTATAACGGAGAAAAACCCCAGAGTAATTATCACGTCGTGCACCAGAGCGACCACTGCACCCACGGCAAATTTAATCTGGAAGCGGAATGCGATATAGAGCATAACCAGGCCAAGGGCCAGCAACATTGCGAGACCACCCTGCTCACGCAACTCATCGCCCACCTGCGGACCGACAAACTCAATCCTGCGCAATTCAACAGAACCGGCAAACGACTCCTCCAGGATGAGAAGAAGCGCAGTACCCTGTTGATCTGAATACCCCTTGGGCAAGCGAATCAAGACATCGCGGTCGGTGCCATAGCTCACTACAGTGGCGCCCTCGTAGCCCTTACTATCCAGTGTGGAGCGAATACTTTTGAGATCGGCAGACTCACTATAATGCACTTCCACCAGAGTTCCGCCGGTAAAATCAAGGCCCCAGTTGAGCTGCTTTGTTGCCAAAGATCCTATGGATATCGCTAACAGGATGAGAGAGAACACCATTGCCAGCTTGCGCTGACTCATAAACTTAATCACTTTCATGCGCCCTTCCCTCCTATGGACAACCGCTTGATGCGGCGACCACCGTAAAATAAATTAACCAGTGCTCGTGTGCCCATGATGGCGGTAAACATGGAGGTGATAATGCCGACAGACAGCGTAACCGCAAAGCCCTTAATCGGCCCCGTGCCCACTGCGTAGAGAATAACGGCGACAATCAGTGTGGTGAGGTTAGCATCAAAAATTGTGGAGACTGCGCGCTCAAAGCCGGAATGAATGGCCATTTGTGGCGATAGGCCATTGCCAATTTCCTCCCTGATCCGAGAGAAGATCAACACATTGGCATCCACTGCCATGCCCACTGTAAGAACAATACCCGCAATTCCCGGCAGTGTCAGTGTAGCCCCCATGATAGACATGACTGATACCAGCAGCACCAGGTTGACACTGAGAGCGATAACGGCAGCAACACCAAATACCCGGTAATAAAGCACCATAAATAACACTACGAGGGCCAGACCATACTGCACAGATTTAACACCCTGCTGTATGTTCTCGGCTCCCAGAGAAGGCCCAACGGTGCGTTCCTCTACAAAGGTTATAGGAGCTGCGAGTGCACCAGCGCGTAACATCAGCGCAAGCTCGGAGGCCATCATAGGATTGTCCAGGCCTGTAATCTGAAACTGTGCACCCAGCGCAGATTGAATCACCGGCGCCGTAAGAAGTTTCTTTTCGTCGTAAGGTATCTTCACCGCCACTTCGCTGCCATCTGCCTGCGTTTCATAGCGTGTACGATATTTTCTCTCAATAAACAAAACACCCATGCGGCGTTTAATGTTATTGCGCGTGGCACGTGACATCATAGTGCCGCCTTCGCTGTCCAGAGATATCTGTACATTAGGCCGGCCATTTTGATCAAAGCTAGCCTGCGCGTTGGAAACTCGCTCCCCGGTCAAAATAACTGATCGTTCCAGCCACTCGGAAGCTCCGGCGCGATCAGCACTGCGATACTCATAATTTTGTTTATCTGAAGCAGGTGCATCCAGACTCGCTACCAGACGAAACTCAAGGTTTGCGACTTTACCCAAAATTCGTTTGGCCTCTGCAGTATCCTGAATGCCGGGCAACTCAACCACAATACGATTTTGCCCCTGACGCTGCACCAGAGGCTCAGAGACACCCAGTTCGTTAACCCGATTGCGCAAAGTTGTGAGGTTTTGAGTCACCGCATAATCGCCAATTTCGGCTTTCGCTTGCTCCGACATAAAAGCTGCCAGATCCCAACTTCCCTCGCTGTCGGTCCGATCAAGTGACAGTTCAGGATAGGCATCATCTATAGCTGTACGTGCCTGCTCCCGCAGTTCTTCCGTCTTGAATCGCATTTGTACGCGACCTTCCTGCGACAGGGTTACCAATCCACGAAGGCGCTTTTCGCGCAGTACTTTCTTTATAGAGTTGGTGTAGAACTCCATACGGCGCTCGATGGCCGACTCCACATCTACTTCCAGCTTGAAGTGGACCCCACCACTCAGATCCAGGCCCAATTTCATTGGTTGGGCGCCATAGTCACTCAACCAGGAAGGTGTAGTAGGAGCCAGGTTCAATGCCACAATAAAGCCGTCACCCAGAACACGAGAAACACGCGCCTGAGCAACGAGTTGCTGGTCACTATTGGCAAGACGTATGAGAGCGTTGCGACCACTATCATCGATTTCCTCTCCAAAGTACTCTATGTCTGACTCTGCCAGCGCATTCAGTGCACGATTGAGGATCTTGCCGTCAATCAATTGGGAGCTACTTTCGCCGGTTATTTGCAGAGCCGGATCCGGAGCATACAAATTTGGGGCGGCATAGAAGAACCCAATGAGTACTATAGAAAGTACTAGCAGGTATTTCCACAGGGGATACTTATTTAGCATAACGTTGCTCTGGCGCAGAAAAAGGCGCCATTATAGTTAAAAGACTGCCGGCTACAAGGGGTGCACCCCCGCTCCGACTCCAATACCATTTATTGTAACCAGTGACGTGCGTTGCGGAACAGACGTAACCAGCCACCGTCCTCGCCCCAACCCTGGGGTTCCCACGAGTTCTGTACGGTACGGTACACGCGCTCGGGGTGCGGCATCATAATGGTTGCCCGACCATCGAGACTGGTCAACCCCGCAATACTGTTGGTGGATCCATTGGGGTTAGCCGGATAAGCCATGGCGTGGCTCAAATCATTCTCCACATAGCGCAGTATTATTGTATTAGTGGCCTCACATCTCGCGACGGCTTCATCGCTGGGGAAAACCGCCCTTCCCTCACCGTGAGCGACAGCTATCGGCATGTGCGATCCCGCCATGCCCGACATCAATATAGATGGGGACGGTTCAACTTTTATCAAGGACACACGGCCCTCAAACTGCTCAGAGCGGTTTCGCACAAAATGGGGCCAGTGATCCGCACCCGGAATAAGATCTTTCAACGTCGATATCATCTGGCAGCCATTGCAGACCCCAAGTGTAAAACTGTCTTCCCGTTCAAAAAACTGTGCAAATTGAGCACGCACCGACTCGTTGAATAAAACACTTTTGGCCCACCCCTCACCGGCACCGAGTACATCGCCATAGGAAAAACCGCCACAGGCGACCAAACCCTTAAACTGCGCAAGGTTCGCCCGGCCACTAAGAATATCACTCATGTGAACGTCTACAGGCGTGAACCCTGCCCGGTGAAACGCCGCTGCCATCTCCACCTGACCATTGACACCCTGCTCGCGCAGTATGGCGACCAGAGGACGGCTGCCTGATAAAGCGGCTGTAATATCCTGTGAAGGATCGAAACTCAGCTGAGCGGATAGGCCTTCATTGTCGCGGGCAATACGCTCGTATTCCTCTGTGGCACATTCGGGGTTATCGCGCAGCGCTTGCATTTCGTAACTGGTCCTGGCCCATAACTGCTGCATTTGAGTGCGGCTATCTGCGAGCAAGACCTGACCATTGTCGATAATTTCGATAGCGTCCCCTGCATTCACCCGACCTATCGTATGAATACAGCCGCCAAGGCCTAGTTCGGTGGCACGGGCCAGCACGCGCTCACATTCTGTGTCGGCTACTTGCAGTACGGCACCGGCTTCTTCATTAAATAACTTGGCCAGACCTGTTCCCGCCAAGCTACTTAAGTCTGCCTCAAGCCCACAGTGACCGGCAAAAGCCATCTCTGCCAAGGTGCACAGCAAGCCCCCATCCGAACGATCGTGATAAGCCAGCAGTGTTTTCGATAACAATAATTCCTGTATCAGTTGAAAAAACGCTTTCAGGTCCTCTGGATCGTCAATATCTGGAACAGTATCGCCAAGTTGGCCATAGACCTGGGCCAGTGCCGAGCCACCGAGGCGATTTTTCCCGCGCCCCAGGTCCAGCAATAATAAACTTGAGTCCCCCTGCGTTTGCAACTGAGGGGTCACGGTCAACCGTGCATCCACAACGGGAGAGAAGGCCGTTATAACCAGCGACATGGGTGAAGTCACTGCTTTTCTCTCGCCGTTATCATCCCAGGTCGTACGCATGGACATGGAGTCTTTTCCGACAGGAATCGTGATGCCCAGCGCGGGGCAAAACTCCATGCCTACAGCCCTCACTGTGTCGTACAGAGCCTCATCTTCCGAGCCATATCCCGCGGCACACATCCAGTTAGCCGACAGTTTGATATCTTTGATATCGGCAATCGACGCCGCGCTAATATTGGTAATTGCCTCGGCTACCGCCATGCGTCCGGAGGCTGGACCGCTGATAAGAGCCAGCGGCGTACGCTCCCCCATAGCCATCGCCTCACCGGCAAACGAGTCCAGAGATACCGTGGTGACAGCACAATCGGCTACGGGGACCTGCCACGGTCCTACCATCTGGTCTCTTGCCACCATACCCGTAATGGTTCTGTCGCCAATGGTTATAAGAAAGCTTTTACTGGCAACCGCCGGCAGTTGCAGCACTCTGTGCGTAGCATCAGCAACCGTGACATCAAGCTTCAGAGCGTTGTGCACAATGGGCTGACGATGAATCTCACGATGCATCTTGGGCGCCTTTCCAAACAACACCGACATAGGTAGATCTACAGGTGAATTACCAAACTCGCTATCAGTGAGCTGTAAGTGCATTTCTTCGGTGGCCTCACCCACCACTGCGTAGGGGCATCTTTCTCGCTCACACAGGGCTTCGAAGCGTGCAAGATCGTGGGGCTCTACGGCCATCACATAACGTTCCTGAGATTCGTTACACCAGATCGCCAAAGGCGACATGCCTGGTTCGTCGTTGGGTACGTTACGCAATTCAAAGCGACCGCCTCGATTACCATCCTTTACCAATTCTGGGAAAGCATTGGAAAGGCCACCGGCGCCCACATCGTGAATAAACGCGATCGGGTTGTCTTCACCCAGCTGCCAACAGCGATCTATAACCTCCTGGCAACGGCGTTCCATTTCGGGGTTCTGTCGCTGCACCGAAGCGAAATCCAGATCTTCTGCACTCTGCCCGCTAGCCATGGAGGAAGCAGCCCCTCCACCCAGACCGATCAGCATGGCCGGACCACCCAGCACAATAAGTTTTGCCCCGGGACTGTATTCGCCCTTGTCGACATGTTCCTGACGAACATTACCGTATCCACCGGCGACCATAATCGGTTTGTGATATCCGCGAACTTCCGGTCCGTCTACACCCGGTACTTCGCTCTCAAAGGTGCGGAAGTAACCGCAAATATTGGGACGGCCAAATTCATTGTTAAAGGCTGCGCCCCCGATGGGGCCCTCCGTCATAATATCCAGTGCGGAGACAATTCTTCCCGGTTTGCCGTAGTCATTCTCCCAGGGCTGCCGGTAGCCTGGTATATCAAGGTTGGACACAGAGAAACCAGTTAGGCCAACTTTGGGTTTTGAGCCTTTACCCACCGCACCCTCGTCTCGAATTTCACCGCCGGAACCTGTACCGGCGCCTGAAAATGGCGCAATAGCTGTAGGGTGATTGTGTGTTTCGACCTTCATCAAAAGGTGAATATCTTCTTGAGAATACTGGTACTGGCAGCTATCAGGGTCGGGGTAGAATCGCCCGGCGCGAGTGCCTGCTACGACGGCGGCATTATCTGAATAAGCAGAAAGAACATTCTCGCCACCTTTTTCGTTGGTGTTTCGAATCATTTTAAACAAAGAGTATTCCTGTACCTCTCCGTCAATGCTCCAACTGGCATTGAATATTTTGTGACGGCAGTGCTCAGAGTTCGCCTGGGCAAACATCATCAACTCAATATCATTGGGGTTACGGCCCAGAGCGGTAAAACTGTCCACCAAATAATCAATTTCATCATCTGCCAGCGCGAGACCCAAGGTCTGGTTGGCAGACGCCAGTGCCGCTCTACCACCGCTCATAAGATCAATAGAGCCCAGCGGTTGTGGTGAATCCTGCCTAAACAATTGCTGCGCAGATTCCAGGCTCTCGAGTACCGCTTCGGTCATACGGTCGGCAATACACAACTCAATAGCGGCGAGCATCTCTACCTTGAGATGCTCATCGAGCTGCGGGGGCAATTCAAAATAATAGGCAATACCCCGTTCAAGACGGGTGACTTCGGCCAGACCACAGTTATGTGCGATATCTGAGGCCTTACTCGACCATGGCGAAATCGTGCCCGGCCTGGGCACAACCAGCGCCAGATGCTTGCCACTGGTATCAACCGAGCCGACATCCAATTCATCTGGGCCATAATGCAGCAGCTGTTCCAGCACATTCTGGCGTGACGCAGAAAGGTCCGAGGACGTTTGTGCAAAATGAACGTACAGATTGTGGCAGAGGTGAATGTCAGGGTGAATTCTAGCGAGTTTAGACGTCAGCTTTTCCAAACGAAACGCAGACAGGGCCGAGGCACCGCGCAAAATTAGCATGCTGTGACTAGCTCCAATTTGGGAGAATTAAAGAGGGCGCTATTGTACTGCATGAGTGGGGCTTGAGGTAACCGAAAATACACTCGATTACTTTGGTAATTATCCCTGTAGGTGATGATTCGGCTCGAGATACAATTCATTTCATGTTGAAACCACATTTTGCTTACCGTTGGGGATACCGACTCGCTGCTGCGGCACTGGCCCTCGCCCTCGTAGCACTTAGTCAGGGCTGCTCACGGCAAGATAGTCTGGATCATATTCTTAGTGCGGGCGAGCTGCGTGTTGTCAGCCGCAATGGACCAACTACGTTCTATGAGGACAAGAATGGCCCCACAGGGTTCGAATACCATCTGGCAAAATTAGTGGCGGAAGACCTGGGTGTTTCCCTGGAAATCGAACCCGCTTTCACCATCGAGGACATATTTACACGCCTGCAACGTGAAAAAGCAGATCTTGCAGCAGCGGGACTCACACTGACAGGCCAGCGGGGGGATAACTACCCCCATTCGAGCCCCTATTACAACTCCATCCCACAAATTATCTACAAGGCGGGCACTTTCAGGCCCCGATCGCTCGCCGACCTGGCTGACATGGAAATTGTAGTAATCGCCGACAGCAGTCACGCCCACGCCCTACTGGCCCTGCAGCACGGGGGAAGCCAGTTGAGCTGGAGGGAAATAGAGGGCGCAGACACCATGGAGCTATTGAAATTGGTCGACACAGGTCAGGCAAAACTGGCTATTCTCGACTCCAACGAATTCAAAGTACAACAGCCACTCTACCCGCGGCTGAAAGTCGCCTTTGATCTGGGCGGCGAACAAGAGTTGGTGTGGTTTCTTCCTCCGGGAAGAGACAACACGCGATTGCTGGGGCGCATAAACGCCCTGTTTGAACACCTGGACAAAACAGGAGAAATGCAGCGACTGGGAAAACTGTACCATGCTCACGCCACAGGCATTACCCGCATGGGCGCGCACACGTTCACCCGCAATATGCGCAAAGTTCTGCCCAAGTATCAGGCACTGATTCAACAAGTCGCGGCTGAGTACCAGTTGGATTGGCACTTACTGGGTGCAATTGCCTATCAGGAATCTCACTGGAACCCCCGGGCAACATCTCCCACCGGGGTGCGCGGCATGATGATGTTAACCCGCCCTACCGCCAGGGAAATGGGTGTAAAGGATCGACTCGACCCGCTACAGAGCCTTCGTGGAGGCGCTCGCTACCTCAAAAACATGAAACGGCGGCTGCCTCAGCGAATCAAAGAGCCAGACCTGACATGGTTCTCACTGGCTGCGTACAACGTCGGCATGGGGCACCTGGAAGACGCTAGAGTCATTACCCAGCGCTTGGGAGGTAATCCGGATCTTTGGGCCGATGTCTCCAAACATTTGCCCCTACTACAAAACAGCAAATACTATCAGCAAGCCCGCCACGGCTACGCCCGGGGTAGCGAGCCTGTTAACTACGTAAAAAACATACGTCACTATTACAGCATACTTCAGTGGCAGGACATCGCTGCAAACAAACCGTTGCCGCCAGTGGAGACAGATGACTATTTACCCCCGCCAGTGCGTGGCGCCAAATTTTCCGCACTATAGGAGCAACAGCTAGCGCTTGCGCCTGGCCCGAAAAAAAGCCTGTAGGCGGGTAACACTCTCCTGTTCCAATACGCCCCCACGCCACTGTAGCGTGTGATTATACCAGGGCTGGGAAAGCAACTCGCAACGACTGCATATTACACCCGCCTTCGGCTCTTTCGCAGCGAACACCAGGGATTTAATGCGGGCGTGAATCATTGCTCCGGCACACATAGTGCAGGGTTCCAGAGTGACATAGAGGGTAGCATCAGGCAGACGGTAATTGCTCGCTGACTTAGCAGCTGCCCGCATCGCTACGATTTCGGCGTGGGCGGTAGGGTCATCGCTGGAAATCATCCGATTCCACCCTTCTCCCAGGAGAACCCCGTCGCGAACGACCACCGCACCGACAGGAACCTCACCCTCCTGCGCTGCCCGATCGGCCAGCACCAATGCGCGGCGCATCCATTTTTCGTGCAGTTGGTTTTGTTCACCCTCCATTTCTATCGAAGCCACAGGCATTACATTCACGTAATCGGAAACAGCAGAGAAAGTCGGCTACTGGCGAGGGGCTTGGGCTGTTTTTGCTTGTAATGCCGACCAGGACGATTAATCATTCAATACTTGCTCATATTTCTGGTACAAAGCGTAATTATAGGCATTGGCATCGGATCCTTCGCCCTGCTGGTAACGCGCGGTCCGCAATTGCTGCCTCACCCAATCGTGCTCGGCCCAGTTGCCGCCACCTGACTTAACCACTTCCATCTCCGCGTTGCCGGCGCTCACAACAGCGCCGGCACCCGAGTAGATTTTTCTCAAGTCGGACAAAGAGGCGTCTTTACCGGCTGCCTGATTCGCCTCCATCTCGGCGGACAATTTTTGCATTTTTTCCGCATATTCCTCCTGGATCGAGCGGGTCTTCCGCAACACCGAGACGAAGGCTTCGACCTGATCCTCTTCGAGCTTACCGCTGGCTGGTGGGTCGTAGGTGTCGGCACCTGCGGCCTGCATCATTTCTCCCTGACGAGCGAACTCCCCAAACACACCGGCTGCCGCGGGAGCGCGACGATCTTCACCACTGGCGACATAATCTCTGCCGCCCATGCCCATGCCCATGCCCATGCCCAGAAAAGCACCAATTACCATATTCACGAGGAACACCAGCAATAACGAAGCGATAAAATGCAACGTGCGCTTCTCCTGTGGCACGTTAAGCCCAATCGGCATCAAACGATACAGATAGATCAGGCTCAGAATTCCACCAGCGAGAGCGATAAAGAAGCCCAAAAAAGGGATAAGTGCACCCACTGCACCAGCTACCCAGGCTGGTATAGCGGCCAGTGAAACGACGGCAAACGCACGCGAAAAGTTGGGTGTACCCTTGAAGATGCCGGACAGATAATTAAATACGAATGTCGCGATGATCACGCCTAGCGCACCCATTACCAGCCCGAAGACTAAGCTGGCGAGCCAACCGGACTGATAACCGAAAGCGGAGTAACCGCCCGCCAATCGAGAAAATATCAGCGAGAGTAAGACATTCGCAATCAGCAGTGGCCCTGTCAGCTGCGTCGCTGTCTGCTGCCATGTAGGGTTACCGTCCAGATATGACTGCCAGGTTACTTCTGCATCCAGCAGGCCGCCTCTGACCAAGCTGATTGTCTTGCTTATATCGAACGCCATGATTTTTCTCCGAGATCAACTGAGGGGCACGGTCGGCGCCTTACAAACGCACGACAGAATAAGCATAGATGACAAAAGTAAAAAATAAAAATCGATTCAGGCACAGCTAAACAATGAGGCAGCGTAACACTATTCACTCAGGACACTAGATCCACAAGGTTCGCAACATGCTATTTATCTGCCTCTACCTCAGAATCACTCCCATTCAATAGTAGCCGGCGGCTTGCTGCTGATATCGTAAGTCACTCGTGACACACCGGATATTTCGTTGATGATACGATTTGAGCAGCGTTCCAGAAGATCGTAGGGCAAGTGAGCCCATCTGGCGGTCATAAAATCGATAGTCTCAACGGCCCGCAGCGCGATAACCCATTCATAGCGGCGACCATCACCTACGACTCCCACAGACTTAACGGGTAAAAAGACCGCAAAAGCCTGGCTGGTTTTTTGATACCAATCGGCTGCATTCAATTCTTCCATGAAAATTGCATCGGCGAGGCGTAACAAGTCAGCGTACTCTTTCTTCACCTCACCCAGGATACGTACACCCAGGCCGGGGCCGGGGAAAGGGTGACGGTAAACCATATCGTGTGGCAGCCCCAGCTCAAGGCCAATTCTACGCACTTCATCTTTAAACAATTCGCGCAGGGGCTCGACAAGCTCGAAGCTCATGTCGTCAGGCAAGCCACCCACATTGTGATGCGACTTGATCACGTGAGCCTTTCCGGTTTTGGCACCAGCAGACTCGATCACATCTGGATATATAGTACCCTGAGCCAGCCACTTTACATCTTTTAACTGAGTTGCTTCTTTATCGAAGATGTCGATAAAAGTGTTGCCGATTATTTTGCGTTTCTGTTCCGGGTCAGAGATGCCTTTCAGGCGGTCGAGAAACAAGTCCTCGGCGTCGCTACGAATGACTTTCACACCCATATTGCGCGCAAACATATCCATTACGTGGTCGCCCTCGTGCAGACGCAGCAGGCCGTTGTCGACGAACACACAGGTCAACTGATCGCCAATAGCCCGGTGTAATAAGGCAGCTACAACAGACGAATCAACACCACCTGACAGCCCCAGTAATACCTTGTCCGTACCCACGGTTGCCCTAACGGTGTCAATGGCATGTTCGACTATGTGAGCCGGCGTCCACAACGGTTCACAACCGCATATCTCCAGAGTAAAATGCTCAAATATACGCATGCCCTGTAAAGTATGGGTAACCTCAGGGTGAAACTGTATGCCGTAGAACGGTTTCTCTTTATGCGCCATGCCCGCGATGGGGCAGCTATCGGTCTGCGCAATCAAATCGAAGCCTTCTGGCAGCTCCACCACCTTGTCACCGTGGCTCATCCACACATCGAGTAGCGAATTGCCCTCTTCATCAATATGGTCGCGTATATCGTGCAATAGTCCAGACTTTCCCAGTGTGCGTATTTGCGCATAGCCAAATTCGCTGGTATCAGATCCCAACACCTTGCCGCCAAACTGCTCGGCCATGGTCTGCATGCCATAGCAAATCCCCAACACGGGTACGCCCAGTTCGAACACACAATCGGGTGCCCGTGGCGACTCACTCGCTGCAACTGATTCCGGCCCACCGGAGAGAATAATGCCCGTGGGGTTGTACGCCCTGACATCGTCTTCACTAACATCAAATGCGCGTATTTCGCTGTAAACACCAACCTCGCGAACGCGCCTGGCAATTAACTGGGTGTATTGAGAACCGAAGTCCAGAATGAGAATTTTCTGGGCGTGAATGTCTGTGGTCATGATTCGTCCTGACTTGTGGAACAGATGCGCCGGGGGCCGCGGGAATGAAAAACCCTAGCGCACCGGATAATTAGGTGCTTCCTTGGTGATGGAAACGTCATGTACATGGCTCTCTGACATGCCCGCTGATGTCACCCGAACAAATTCGGGCCGCGTGCGCATTGTTTCGATATTTTCACTGCCGGTGTAGCCCATTGCCGAGCGCACCCCCCCCATCAGTTGATGAACGATGGCAGCAACCGGCCCTTTATAGGGAACTCGACCTTCAATGCCTTCTGGAACCAACTTTTCCGAACCCTTGCTGGCGTCCTGGAAGTAACGATCACTAGAACCCTGGGTTTTGGACATCGCCCCCAATGAACCCATACCGCGATAAGCTTTGTAGGTCCGTCCCTGATACAACTCGACTTCTCCAGGGGCCTCTTCAGTTCCGGCGAACATACTGCCCAACATCACCGAGTGCGCTCCCGCGACCAAAGCTTTGGCCACATCACCGGAAAAACGAATACCGCCATCGGCGATTAAGGGTACACCCGTGGTGGCGAGCGCTTCTGCCACATTGGCGATGGCGGTAATTTGCGGAACGCCTATGCCAGTGACTATTCGAGTTGTACAAATAGAACCGGGGCCTATGCCAACTTTCACTGCATCTGCACCGGCTTCTACCAATGCTACTGCCGCTGCGGCAGTGGCGATATTCCCGCCTATCACTTGTATATCGGGAAAATCTGCTTTGATCATCTTTACTCGGGCGATGACATTCTCAGAGTGACCATGTGCGGTATCAACCACCAGCACATCGACCCCGGCCGCAATTAATGCTTCTACTCGATCGTTGGTATCCAACCCTGTCCCCACCGACGCACCAACGCGCAGCTGGCCGTACGAATCTTTACAGGCGTGGGGAAAGCTCTCGGCTTTATCGAAATCTTTAACTGTAATCATGCCGCACAGATCGAAAGCGTCGTTTACAACGAGAATTTTCTCAATGCGATGCTGATGCAATAATTCCTGTACTTTTTCAGCACTGGCACCCTCTTTTACAGTCACCAATTTCTCGCGCCCGGTCATAATGCTGGAAACCAGGTTGAGAGGGTTGGTTTCAAAACGCATATCGCGGCGCGTAACAATGCCGACCAGATCGCTGCCATTGAGTACAGGGACCCCGGATATTCCGTGAGCGGAGGTCAATTCCATAAGTTCGGCTACTGTCGCACTTTGCTGGATGGTGATCGGATCCTTCACCACGCCACTTTCGAACTTTTTGACTTTGCGTACTTGCAGAGCCTGATCTTCAAGCGTCATACTTTTATGCACAATGCCTATACCACCTTCCTGGGCCATAGCGATAGCCAGGGCGGACTCGGTAACCGTGTCCATCGCCGCCGATACCAGCGGAATATTGAGGTCTATGCCTCGTGTTAACTTACTTTTCAGGCATACTTCTGTCGCCACAACCTGCGAATAGGCGGGCAGTAACAGTACATCATCAAAAGTTAGAGCTTCCTGAGCAATTCTCAGCATTTAGGCGTTCTCCCAATGGCGCGGTGGAGGTAAACATGCAATTATAAATCCTAGACCCTAGTGGCGTAAATACTCTACGCACTCTTAAAGGACAAACAGCACACTCCATTTCCCCAATTCTGCTCAGTTACGCAGGATTTACCAATAGCGAACTCTATGACAAGTAGTTACGACACCACTCCAACGACTTTGAGTGTCAGCCAACTCAACCGCCAGGCGCGAACCCTGCTGGAGAGCCATTTTGACTTTGTGTGGGTGGAGGGGGAGGTAAGCAACTTCGCTGCTCCGTCCTCGGGTCACTGGTATTTTTCTTTGAAAGACGGCGCTGCCCAAGTGCGTTGCGCCATGTTTCGCAATAAAAACCAGCGGCTAAAGCTAAACCCAAAGAATGGCGATGCTGTCCGCCTGCGTTGCCGGGTTTCCCTGTATGAAGGACGGGGTGAATTTCAGCTCATTGCGGAATTCATGGAACCGGCAGGTGCCGGTGCGTTGCAGGCCGCCTTCGAACGGCTCAAGGCAAAATTGGCAGACGAAGGCTTATTTGACGGCTCACAGAAAAAAGCGATTCCCGACTCCATCAATCATCTGGGCGTCATAACCTCTCCCACCGGAGCGGCAATTCACGACATTCTCACCGTGCTAAAGCGACGCTGCCCTGGCATAGCAGTCTCAATTATTCCTGTTGCCGTACAGGGGCAAAACGCGGCCCCGGAGATCAGCGCCGCCATCGCCCGGGTTAATCGTTGGCAGAGCGAGGGAGCGGTTAACCTGGATGCACTAATCGTGGGGCGCGGCGGCGGTTCTCTGGAAGACTTATGGGCATTCAACGAAGAAATAGTGGCCAGGGCAATAGCCGACAGCGAGCTACCGATTGTCAGCGCAGTTGGCCATGAAATCGACTTCACCATTGCCGACATGGTGGCAGATGCACGCGCGGCCACCCCCTCTGCGGCGGCGGAAATGCTCAGCCCGGATCAGCGCGAATGGCAAAACCAGCTTAAGGCAGCAGAACAAAGGTTACAGCAACTCATTCGAAGAAAACTATCAGATGCGGCTCGGGACCTGGAAAACTTGCGCCGCCGCCTGCGACATCCAGGGCATCAACTTCGAGAACAAAGCCAGCGCCTCGATGATCTAGAGCAGCGCCTGCACAACGCTATGCAACGCAAACTAGAGCACGCTGGCACTCGGCTAGCCCATCTGGGCCAAATGCTCGACTCGCTTAGCCCACTGCGCTCGCTGCAAAGAGGTTATGCAATTATTACAGACGCCAGCGGAAATGTGGTGACGGATGCTGGCACGCTCAGCCAGGGCGATGCGGTGCAAGCTGTACTGGCAAAAGGCCGCCTGCACCTGCGCGTAGATAAAGTCGAAGACTAATACTTTGCAGGTAAACGCGTATTGATAATAATATGCCGACCCTCAAAGCGTATGTACTCACCAATGGTCAGATCTTTTAGAATTCGGGCTACCATCTCTCGAGATGCACCTACTCGATCTGCAATGTCCTGTTGTGTTAGCTTTTCGGGGATATAAAGAGTTCCATCTCCACGCTCTTCTGACAAATCCATAAGAACATTGGCGACTCGACCATACACATCCTGTAGAGCCAAACTTTTTACATCAGCTGTTAATTTGCGGACTCGCTGGGCGAGGTTGCGAATTAGCTGCCGGCCTATATTCGGATACTGATCAAGGACGCGATTAAAGTCTTCTTTGTAGATGATACAGAAGCTGGATTTCTCGACCGTGCGCACCGAGGCCGAACGCGTGGAATCGTCGACCAGTGCCAGCTCGCCAAAATAATCACCCGAGCTCTGGGTGTTCATAATGAACTCTTTGCCATTTTTGTCGCTGCAATACACTTTCACTTTACCCGACTCAATGACAAACAATGAATCTGCCGCGTCGTTCTCGTGGATAACAACGGTATTTTTGGGAAATGACCGGCTCGCACTAGTCGCTGCTAATGCATCCAGCTCTTCCTGTGAGAGACCCTGAAATATTTCAACTTGCTGTAACATAGAAGCACCTGACATGTATGAAAGCCCTTTCCATATAAACCATCCCCCAATAATACCCCAAAGTTAGAAGAATGCGCACTACCGAAACGCAATTAGCTGAACGAAATCCCTGATTCCACAGTTGCCTCCGCCTCGCTATACTCTCCCTAGGTAAAACTCGCTATAGGAACTGGCCGACCCGTGACAAAAAAAGCAAATCAGTCCCCCGCTTTTGGCAGCGACCTGCTATTGCGTTCGGTGGCCGAACTTCGAGCGCTTTTCGAAAAACTCGAGACCAGGCTTACAGGTCAAAACCAGGATGACTTTGCGCACTTATTTAAAGGCGCAAAGAAACTGGAAAGCCTTTTAGGCGAAAGTGAGGACGATGACAACGCTCACGACCTGATGAATGCACTCGCCGCTATCAAGGGCTACACCGAGATGCTACAGGAAGATATTACCGGGCTTTCGAGTGAGCTCGACGACACTTTCTCACGTTTGCTAAAAGCTGTAGATACGGCCCAGGGCCTAGGTGTCAATGAGCCAAGCAGAGACCGACGGGTAATTGACTCGGAACCCGGCTTCATTCTGGCCGTAGACGATCTGCAGGAGAACCGGGAGTTGGTAGCACGCCATTTATCACGTGCAGGACACTTTGTCATCACTGCGGCAGGTGGTGAAGAAGCCTTGAGTACCCTCAGGGAAACAGATGTTGACGTGGTATTACTGGACCTGTTTATGCCGGGAATGGATGGCCACGAAGTACTACGACGCATCAAGGAAAACCCCGAGTGGCGTGCTACGCCAGTTATCATGATTTCCGGTCGCCAGGATATGGATGGCATCATCGATTGCATCGAAGCCGGAGCCGACGATTATATGTTCAAACCCTTCAACCCGGTGCTTTTACAGGCCAGAATTAAGGCTGGCATAGAACGCAAGCGATGGCACGACCGCGAACAACAATTCAGGCAGCAACTCGAGCGTAACGAAAAGTTTATCCGCGCTACTTTCGGGCGCTATCTCTCTGATGAAATTGTTACCGACATTCTGGAACGCCCCGAGGGCCTGGAACTTGGCGGTGACCTGCGTGAAGTGACTATCATGATGTCGGATATCAGGGGTTTCACCAGTATTAGCGAGCTTCTGGAACCAGCTCAGGTTGTAAAGATACTGAATCGCTATCTGGGTGAAATGACCGACATAATCATGGCCCACCAAGGCACCATCGATGAGTTTATCGGTGATGCTATTCTGGCCGTGTTTGGTGCTCCCCAACATCGCGACGATGACGCTGACAGAGCTGTAAAATGCGCTCTGGCCATGCAGGACGCAATGGGGAAAATAAACGCTATTAACCAATCTGAGGGCTTACCAGAAATCACTATGGGCATCGCACTGAACACGGGTGATGTGATCGCAGGAAATATAGGCTCTGAACGAAGAAGTAAATATGGTTTCGTCGGCCACCCAATGAACTTAACTTCGCGTATAGAAGAATTTACGGCGGGAGGTGAGATTCTCGCCTCTGACAGCACCCTACAGAAGTTAAAGCTCAACTATCGAATAGGACGCAGCCAAACCGAGAAAGTAAAGGGCATAGACCAACCCGTCCTAATTCATCACATCAAGGGGCTGGAATCATGAACAGTAAAAACCCAATCCTGTTAGTAGAAGACAATGAACTCAATCGCGAAATGCTAATCCGTCGCCTCAAGCGTGCAGGGCTGGAGGTCATATGGGCAGGAGACGGAAAAAAGGCACTTGAGTTGATGGTCAGCAAGCTTCCCTGCGTTGTTTTAATGGACATGAACCTTCCAGTAATGGATGGCTGGACCGCCTGCCGACATGCCCGAGAGGACGACCGAATAAAACATATCCCCCTCATCGCGCTCACTGCACATGCGATGGAATCAGACAGGCTGAATGCCTTGGAGGCCGGCTGCGATGACTATGCTACCAAGCCTATCGACTTCCCCGGCTTACTCATCAAGATAGAGAAACTAACGCGCGCATGAGCTTACGCCGCCGGCTAGTACTGTCTCTGTTCACGATCCTTATCTTGTTTGCGGCTAACGTAGGCAACCACTTTTGGGGAAGTTACGCCCGTAGTGAGAGTATGGTGGCCTACCGCAAATCGGTTACCGCAGGACAACTCGCTACAGAGCTAGAGCAACTACTTGAGCGCCAGAGGCAACAATTTCTAGTGCTGGCCACTTTGAGAGAGACTACCGAGGAGCCGCTGGAACAGGAAGAATTAGAAAATGCAGAGGATGAGCTGGGAGACATTTCACTAAAAATTACAAGGATGGGCCGGGTCAGCCACAACGTCACACAGGCAGGCTATCAAAAGCTGGGCGACAGCAGCAGCACTCTACTAGAACGTTGGCTAGAGTTTTACCGCAACTACAACGATGAAAATTATCAGATAGACGCCAATGACCCGCGATTCTATATGGAAGCGAGGCGGGACCTGCTTGAACTCGAAAATAGGCAGACCTATATCGCGGTACAACAAGCCGCTATTATCGATCGTACTATTGCCCTTACTGACAGAATTACCATAATCGGATTTCTCGCATCTATTTTTCTTACCGCCACTCTCGGTTTTTTCCTGGTGCGCTACACAAACACATCACTACAACGGCTTAAAACTGGGACAGAGCGCCTGGGGGCGGGAGACCTCAACTATCGAATCGATGACTTTGACGACAAGAGTGAATTGGGTGACTTAGCCAACGCCTTCAACACTATGTCCGATAAGTTGCGCAATGCCATCTACGATGTACAGCAGGCAAAAGAGGCAGCTGATGATGCCAGCGCAGCAAAGAGCATCTTTCTTGCCAATGTCAGCCACGAATTGCGCACTCCCCTCAATGCCATCATCGGCTACAGTGAAATGCTACATGACGAACTGGACGACAAACGAGAGGTTGATCGCCCTCAGTTCCAAAAGGACCTGAACAAAATTGTATTATCCGGCAGGCAACTCCTATCCCTGATCAATGACATCCTTGATCTATCCAAAATAGAGACCGGGAAAATGTCGCTTCACTGTGAGACCCTGAACCCGGAAGAAGCACTCACCCAGGTTTGCGAATCTCTTGCGCCCCTGGTGAAAGAGCGAGGTAACACACTCAAAATTGGGGACCTGAGCGCGTTACCCATCCTGTATACCGATGTGAGCAAATTTCGCCAGATCTTCCTCAACCTGCTGAGCAATGCCTGCAAATTTACTGAGAATGGTTATATTTCTGTGTATGGCAAGGCTATAGAAGGCCGCAGCGGGTGGGTAGAATTTAATGTGCGCGACACGGGCATTGGTATGAATGAAGAGCAGCAATCTCGTGTGTTTGACGCTTTCATACAAGCTGACTCACACACCAGCGCGAACTATGGGGGCACTGGCCTTGGCCTGGCTATTTGCACAGAGTATTGCGAATTGATGGGCGGTTTTATCCGCGTGGCCAGTGAGCCAGGAGTGGGGTCAACCTTTACGGTTGTACTGCCGATTGACCCAGAGCTAGCTCACGCAGACGCTTGAGCGCCTCCTCCCGTTTCTTGAGATCCTGCGCCAAAGTGGTGTTGGCGACTTGTAAGTCATTCATATGACGCTGCATCACAAGAAAAGCCTCAAGGGCATCTCGCATGAATAGCGCTCTCTCGTGCAAATTCTTGCCTTTTACTCCCTGTTCCTTCTTTTGAGTTTTCAATATATTGAACGCTTTTTGCGCTTCGACAGGGTCATAAAACGGACTCTTGGGCAGCGTACTGACATAGGCAATCGCGATGCCTGATTCCCAATTTGCTTCCGCGGACTGCTCCAGGCGTTGATAACGCTGAAACGACTGAACAGCCTCTATATGATCACCCGCCACCAGCTCGCTGAAGCCCTTTTCCAGAAAGGTATAATCAAGTCCTTCTGCAAGCTCGCAGCTACAGTTCTCCTCTGCCAAATTCAACGTCAGTTCTGGGATGGGCTCTTTTTCCGTCGCAGGCTTCATTTCCTCGACAGGCTTCGCAGCAGTGCATGCCTGCAGCAAAAACAGGGCCACAAGGATTGCACACTTGGTGTTTATTCGTAACAAAGGAAAACTCCTTCGGAATCGATATCAACACCGAGTGTAAGATAAATTTCTGAAATATTCAGGTTTTATTCCGGACGCATGTGAGGAAACAGCAATACATCGCGAATTGATGGTGAGTCTGTGAAGAGCATCACCAAACGATCAATACCAATGCCCTCTCCTGCTGTTGGCGGTAGGCCGTATTCTAAAGCGCGAATATAGTCGTGATCGAAATGCATGGCCTCTTCGTCCCCCGCATCTTTTTCGGCAACCTGCTCGCGAAAGCGATCAGCCTGGTCCTCCGCATCATTTAACTCTGAGAAACCATTTGCCAGCTCGCGACCCCCGACAAAAAACTCAAATCGATCAGTAACAAAGGGGTTATCATCGTTGCGCCTCGCCAAAGGTGAAACCTCCGTGGGATACGCAGTAATAAATGTGGGCTGATCTAGCAAGTGTTCTACCGTCTTTTCAAAAATTTCGATCTGTACCTTCCCAAGACCCCAGCTATCCTTGAGATGGATACCCAGGTTCTCTGCTACAGCCCTCGCGCTGCTCTCTTCATTCAACTGCTGCTCAGATAGTTCGGGATTGTAGTGCAAAACAGATTCCAGCACGGTCATTCGGACAAAAGGCTTGGAAAAATCGTAATGGCTACCTTGTGATTCTACAACGGTGTCACCAAGAACACTCTGCGCAAGCTTACGCAGCATATCCTCAGTTAGATCCATCAGCTCCTTGTAATCCGCATAGGCCTGATAGAACTCCAGCATCGTAAACTCAGGGTTGTGCCGGGTCGACAAGCCCTCGTTTCGAAAGCTGCGGTTAATTTCAAAAACGCGTTCAAAACCCCCTACCACCAGCCTTTTCAAATACAGCTCGGGAGCGATACGCAAATACATGTCCAGATCGAGAGCGTTGTGGTGAGTCACGAACGGCTTGGCGACTGCGCCGCCTGGTATCACCTGCATCATGGGCGTTTCAACTTCCATGAAATCCAGGCCTTTCATGTACTGTCGGATGAAGTCGACAATTTGGGAGCGCAACTGAAACACATTTCTGGACTCTGGGCTCACAATCAGGTCTACGTAACGCTGACGATATCGTGTTTCCTGATCAGCGAGTCCATGAAACTTATCTGGAAGTGGGCGCAATGCTTTGGTGAGCAGACGCGCTTCCTCAATATTAATATATAGATCGCCCTTACCAGATTTATGCAGGGGGCCAGTGGCTGCCACAATATCGCCCAGATCCCAGCTTTTGATATCGGCCAGGGTTTCCGCACTAAGTGCTTTGCGGTTGATGTATAGCTGGATCTGGTCTTTGCCGTCCTGAATCAGTAAGAAGGCGCCGCGATTACGAATGAGCCGCCCACAAACCGAAAAAATACTATTCTGCGCTTCGAGATCTTCCTTTCCCTCGTCACCATACTTCTCCTGCAATTCGTCGGCATAGGCTGTGCGACGGAAGTCATTGGGAAAAGCATTACCTCTGGTGCGCAGCTCGGTAAGCTTGCTACGGCGCTCAGCTATAAGCTTGTTCTCATCAGCCTGTGATTCTGTATTGTTCTGTTGCTCACTCATATTCTGATCTCAACCCTTGTAATGACTGAACTGGCTGTGCCAGCGACTATTCTCTACAACCCGCTTTTCAGGGACGCCTCGATAAATTGGTCTATATCACCATCCAAAACGGCCTGGGTGTTGCTGGTTTCTACGCCGGTACGCAAATCTTTGATACGCGAGGCATCGAGCACATAAGAGCGTATCTGACTGCCCCACCCGATGTCAGCTTTGCCATCTTCCATTGCCTGTTTTTCCACATTGCGCTTGGAAATTTCCATCTCATAAAGTTTGGCCCGCAACAGCTTCATCGCGCTATCGCGGTTCTGGTGCTGGGATCGCTGTGTTTGACACTGCACGACAATACCGCTGGGCTTGTGAGTCAAACGAACTGCAGAATCCGTTTTGTTTACATGCTGTCCGCCTGCACCACTTGCTCTGTAGGTGTCCACACGCAAGTCGGCAGGGTTGATGTCTATCTCAATGTTGTCATCAATTTCCGGCGACACAAAAACGGATACGAATGAGGTGTGGCGACGACTGCCTGAATCAAATGGCGATTTACGCACAAGCCGATGTACGCCTGTTTCCGTACGCAACCAGCCAAAGGCGTATTCACCCTGAAAACCAATGGTGGCACTTTTTATGCCCGCCACATCTCCGGAGGAGACTTCGATGAGTTCGGTTTTAAACCCTTTCGCCTCGCCCCAACGTAAGTACATGCGCAACAACATCTCTGCCCAATCCTGTGCCTCGGTGCCACCTGAGCCGGACTGAATATCGAGATAGGCATTATTGGGATCCATCTCGCCACTGAACATACGCCTGAATTCCAGCGCCTCGAGACTTTTAACAAGGCCTGCTATTTCAGTTTCAATTTCGGCCACAGCCTCTTCGTCATCTTCGGCGGCAGCCATTTCGAGTAGATCGCTCGCGTCGGAGGAGCCGGTATCAAGCTCATCGATAGTTTTCACAATTATTTCAAGCGAAGATCGTTCGCGGCCCAATTCCTGAGCCCGGTCAGCATCCTCCCATACGCTGGGCTCTCCCAGCTCCAGCTCTACTTCTGCCAGGCGTTCTTTTGAGTTGGCATAGTCAAAGATACCCCCTAAGCACGTCGGTACGCGCGTTAATGTCTTTGAGCAGCTGCACGAGGGGGTTTACTTCGAGCATGGTGGACGAGTTCCTTTGAAAATGGCGCGCATTTTACCGTAGCTGGGGCTCCGTGTGTACCCCAACACAGGCGCTACAGGGGTGTTATGTTATCAACCATCAATTGTAACGAGCGCTTGCCACGAAATTCATTCACGTCCAGCCGATAAGCTAACTCTACGGTCTCAATAGAGTCATCAGGCCAGATCTCAGTGTTTACATTAAAGGCTATTGCGTCCAGCAGTTGTTCACTGCCCTGTAGTGATAACACCAGCTTCAGGTGCTTCTCGCCCACTATACGCTGCTGCACGACTTTAAAATGACCATCAAAGATGGGCTCTGGAAAGTGTTGCCCCCATGGGCCCGCAAATCGAAGTTCATTAGCAGTCTCTAGTTCGAAATAGCTTTCCGCCAATTCGCCATCTGACTCAATGCTAGCCTGCAAATTCACATCCTCAACGTGAAGCGCGACTTCTGCAGCAAACGCTTCAGAGAATTTTTCATAATCACCTTTTCTCATGCTCAAACCTGCCGCCATGGCGTGACCACCAAACTTGAGAATCAGGCCAGGGTAACGACTGGCGATGGCATCAAGTATGTCCCGGATGTGAATGCCCGTTATCGAACGTGCAGAACCCTTTATTTGTCCCGCATCGCCATCGGCAAAAACAATAGTAGGGCGATGAAAGCGCTCTTTCACCCGGGAGGCGAGAATGCCGATAACGCCCTGATGCCAACCCGCCTGATACAGCGAAATGGCGAGCGGTGGCTTGCTGTTTTCGTCCAGTTCTAACTGATCCAGCGCAGTTGCAGCTTCGCGCTGCATATCCTGCTCAATAACGCGTCTGTCCCGATTGAGAGTATCCAGGCGCGTGGCAAGTGCTGCGGCCGCAGAATGCGTTTCACTGAGCAGGCATTCGATTCCCACCGACATGTCATCCAGACGTCCTGCTGCGTTGAGTCGCGGTCCAACCGAGAAACCCAGGTCTGAGGCGACTACCGTGCCGTAGTTTCGTGAGGAAGCTTGTAACAACGCACCAATACCCAGCCTTGCTCTGCCAGCGCGAATACGGGCCAAGCCCTGAGACACAAGAATGCGATTATTAAAGTCGAGAGGCACAACATCCGCTACAGTACCCAGCGCGACCAGATCCAAGTACTCGGCAAGATTGGGTTCCTTAATACCGTTAGTCGCAAACCAGTTTCGCCGGCGAAGTTCTGCCCTCAATGCCAGCATTACGTAGAAGATAACACCTACACCCGCCAAGTTTTTACTGGAGAAAGTACAGGCAGCCTGATTAGGGTTTACAATCACTTCGGCTGCAGGAAGCTCTTTGCCCGGCAAGTGATGATCGGTGACCAGAGTCGCTATTCCCGCTGCTTTGGCCGTAGAGACTCCTTCGATGCTTGAGATCCCGTTATCGACTGTCACGATCACATCGGGTAAATCTCGCTTTGCCAACTCTACGATTTCGGGCGTGAGCCCGTATCCAAACTCAAAGCGGTTGGGAACCAGATAGCTCACATGTCTGGCGCCAAAAGCCCGAAGTGCAGAAACGGCCAGAGTCGTGCTGGTAGCACCATCGGCGTCAAAGTCACCCACTATGACAATTCTTTTGTTTACTGACAGTGCGTCCGCCAGTAAAACCGCAGCGAGATCTGCGTTTAACAGTTGTGATGGAGGTAATAGGTTTGAGAGCTGTAGGTCCAGTTCTACAGAACTTGTGACGCCTCGTGAACTGTATATTTGAGCTAGTAGAGGATGAAGCGATGAATCCAGCAGAGCAGTGAAACCGTTGTTGCCCTGAGGTGAAACCCGCCTTTGGATTATTTTTTCCATAAACGAATTCCAGTTTTGCGCGGTGTTCAGGCGCGCAGGTTAGCCGCCATAAAGTTCTGAACGCTGGACAAGTCATTGGCCAACACTTCAAAACGCTCTGTGCGTTCAAACAAGTCATCAAGGTGTAACGGTAAGGTCGGTGCCTGAGCTACACCAGCCTGTTCTATTGCACTCGGAAACTTGGCCGGATGAGCTGTGGCCAGAGATATCACTGGCGTACCGGGCTTAAGCTTGGCGTTGGCAGCTGCCTTCACACCAATCGCACTATGTGGGTCGAGCAGATATTCACACTCCGCCCAGGTCTTTGCAATCTGTGCGCAGGTCTCTTCATCGTCCACGCGGGCACTGGAAAACAAACCCTTGAGGCCCTTCATAGCTTCGGCTGAGAATGTTATATCGGCATTCTCAAAATCGTCCATGAGCTTCGCTATCGCGGCACCATCTCGCTGGTATAAATCAAACAGTAGTCGCTCAAAATTACTGGAGACGGAAATATCCATGCTGGGAGATAAGCTGTGCTCTAGCGTCGAACGCCCATAAGTCCCCGAGGTGAGAACCCGGTGAAGGACATCATTTTGATTTGTGGCAATAATCAATCGCTCTATGGGTAGGCCCATTTTACTGGCGAGATAACCAGCGAAAATATCGCCAAAATTTCCTGTTGGCACTGAGAAGGCAACTGAACGGGATGGCGCACCCAAAGCAACAGCTGCATAAAAGTAGTAGACAATCTGGGCCATAATGCGGGCCCAATTGATGGAGTTAACTGCGACCAGACTACGATCCTCGGGCAAAAAGCTCTTATCGATAAAGCTGGCTTTAACCATCGACTGACAATCGTCAAAATTGCCCTCTACGGCCAGATTATGGATATTGCTCCCCTGTACCGTTGTCATCTGGCGACGCTGAACATCTGACACACGTCCATGAGGGTGGAGAATAAAGATATCTATATTCTTGCAGCGTTTACAGCCTTCAATAGCAGCCGAACCAGTGTCCCCGGATGTTGCACCCATGATGACCACTTTGCGGTGCTCGCGCTCCAATACGTAATCGAGCAAACGCCCGAGTAACTGCAAGGCGAAGTCTTTGAATGCCAAAGTGGGGCCGTGAAATAATTCGAGCACCCATTGATTGGAACCCAGTTGTACCAAAGGAGCTACAGCTCCATGCCTGAACTCAGCGTAGGTTTCCTTAATAATCACAGCGAGGTCATCGCTGGGAATGCAATCTGAAACAAAGGGCGTAATGATCTTCTGTGCCAGCTCGGGATAATCCATAGCGGCCATATCAGTGATTTCTGCTTTGCTGAAAACTGGCAGCGACTCCGGCACATACAAGCCTCCATCACTGGCTAGACCAGCCAATAGAACCTGTTCAAAATTAAGGGCGGGAGCCTTTCCACGGGTGCTGATGTATTTCACTTTGTCTACCTGTGCTGTTTCTATGTTAAGCGTTGAGGGTCTCGACCCTGATACACATAATATCGGTGCTTATACTATCTAGCGCCTCAATCGCGCTCACTGCTTTGTCCAGACGTCCCTGTGCCGCCGTATTTGTTAATACAACAACCGGCACTTTTGTTTCGCCAGCATGAGGTGCCTTTTGTATCAATGCTTCAATACTAATGCCCTCGGCGCTGAGCAAACGGGTTACTTGAGACATGACTCCGGGTTTGTCTTCGGCTTCCAGACGCAAGTACCAGGGAGTCTCAACCTCCGCCATGGGCACAATGGGAAGTGCCTGTAGCTCTGTACATCTAACACCCAAGCCAGCGATTTGGGGCTGTTGTCCAACAGCCAGGTCACGAGCTAAGTCCATGATATCCGCAACCACAGCCGATGCTGTGGGTTCTGCCCCTGCTCCGGCCCCGTAATACAAGGTGGGGCCTACCGCGCTGCCTTCCACAAGGACCGCGTTCTTCACACCATTAACGTTAGCCAACAACTGCTGTTCGGGAATCAGGGTTGGATGCACCCGCAGTTCCACTCCCTTGGCAGAATGCTTGGCGACACCCAGGTGCTTGATTCGATAGCCCAGCTCTTCGGCATAGGCCACATCCTGGGGAGTAAGACGCGTAATTCCTTCGGCGAATACTTCACTGAACTGCAAAGGCATCCCGAAAGCGATAGCGGCCAAAATCACAAGCTTGTGAGCGGCATCAGTGCCCTCTATATCAAAAGCGGGATCTGCCTCTGCATAACCCAAAGCCTGAGCCTCCGCCAGAACATCGGCAAAGTCGCGGCCTTTATCGCGCATTTCACTGAGAATAAAGTTTCCCGTGCCATTGATAATGCCGGCAAGCCATTGAATACGATTACCAGCCAGACCTTCGCGCAGCGCTTTGATGATGGGAATACCACCGGCCACTGCAGCCTCATAACGAATAACAACGTTGTGCTCCTCCGCCAAAGTAAACAGCTCGTTGCCAAACTCTGCTATCAAGGCTTTATTAGCAGTAACCACATGCTTTCCGGCACGTATAGCCTCTTCCACAAGTTCTTTAGCAACGCTAGTGCCGCCTATGAGTTCCACCAATATTTCGACTTCTGGATCACGCGCCACCTCAAAAATGTCGCGGCTTACCGCTACGTCACCTACAGGGCAGTCAGGGTTATCCCTGCGCGCTCCGATATGTGTAATGCACAGTTCTGCCTGGGACCGCGCTGCCAATAGTTCGGCATTGTCAGTCAGCACTTTGAAAGTGCCACTGCCAACTGTTCCCAGCCCACAAATTCCGATCTTTACTGATTTCAATCTAGTACCCGTTTAGTTTAACCGTTGCAACGTGTTCTGATGGACTAGCCACCCAGCCCGTCATTTTTCATCATCCGTTTAATATTGCGAATCGCCTGACGTGTTCTATGCTCGTTTTCAATCAGGCCAAATCGCACATAACCCTCACCATATTCGCCAAAGCCAACACCCGGAGATACTGCCACACTAGCTTGCGCCAGAAGTTTCTTTGAAAATTCCAATGACCCCATCTCGCGATAAAACTCAGGAATTTCCGCCCATACAAACATAGTGGCCTTAGGCGGTTCTACCGGCCAGCCAGCCGCATTCAGGCCTGCACATAAAACGTCTCTGCGACTTTTATACAGGGCATTGATTTCCGACACGCAAGTCTGATCTCCTTCCAGAGCCGAGATAGCAGCCACCTGTATCGGCGTAAACATTCCATAATCCAGGTAAGACTTCATTCTGGCCAATGCGCCGACCAACTCCTTATTACCGCAGCAAAAACCTACTCGCCAACCCGGCATATTGTAACTCTTGGACATACTGAAAAACTCAACAGCAATATCCTTTGCCCCCTCAACCTGCAAAATCGATGGTGCCTCATAACCGTCATAACACAAGTCGGCATAAGCGAGATCCTGAACAACCCAGATTTTGTGCTCGCGCGCTATGGCGACAACTTTCTCGAAAAAATCGAGCTCCACACAGTGGGCAGTTGGATTAGACGGAAAATTCAGCACCAACATTTTTGGCTTTGGCCAGGTATTGCGAATGGCATTTTCAAGCTCATTGAAAAAGTCGGCCTCACCGGTCATGGGCACGTGGCGGAGGTCAGCCCCCGAAATAACAAATCCGTAGGGGTGGATGGGGTAAGACGGATTAGGTACTAAAATTGCGTCGCCAGGGCCCGTTGTAGCCAGCGCGAGGTGGGCCAAACCCTCCTTCGAACCCAGCGTCACAATCGCCTCTGATTCCGGATCCAGCGTCACATCGTAACGTCGCTGATACCAGTCACAAATTGCTTTGCGCAAGCGCGGTATCCCCTTGGACTGGGAGTAGCGGTGCGTATCACCCCGGCGGGCGGTTTCTACCAACTTGTCGACGATATGCTCAGGGGTTGGCTGATCGGGGTTTCCCATCCCAAAATCAATGATGTCCTCGCCCGCAGCGCGTGCACGCTGCTTGAGGTCACCTATGATATTGAATACATATGGGGGGAGGCGCTCAATGCGCTGAAACTGATCGTTCACGGTTCTTCCGGCTGAATTTATTCGGGGCGCAAACAGTACTGAGTCAGCCCCAGCCTGTCAACGCAGGATAAGGGGAATTCCAGTCGCATTGAGCCCTAATTCAGGCCCAGCGTTACCATGAGGTCATCGGCAGACTGATAACCCGGGATCATCTTGCCTGAGTCGGTAATAATAGCCGGCGTACCACGGACATTCATTTTTTGGCCAAACAGGTATTGATCCGCGACGGGGTTACCCGCGCACACGTTTTCGGGCACCGATTGACGATTCTTCAAATTGGTCAATGTTTGCTGTTTGTCATCGGCACACCAGGCGCTGGCAAGTTGCTTATAAGCATCCGATCCAATGCCCGCACGTGGGTAGGCCAGATAACGAACTTCTACGCCTCTCTTATTGAGAGCGGGAACCTCTTTATGCAGCTTTTGACAGTAAAAGCAGCTGACGTCTGTAAAGACAGTCACTACGGCGCGCGGCTTACCCTCTGGTGCGAAAACGATCATATCGTCGACATCCAGACTTGCCAATTGCTCCACTCGCTCGCCATCACGGCGCTGCTCTGCCAGATTAACAAAGCCGCCGGGGCCGGTTGCAAACATATCCCCAACGATAAAATAATCACCGCTAGCCGTGGAATAGATCAAGGGACCATTCACGAATTGCACTTCGAACATACCGGGTATTTCGCTAGATTGGACGGTGCCTACTTTTAAACCTGTACTGCCCGCTTCAAGTGCGGAGCGCAGAGTTTCCTCCACCTCTTTAGACACTGAATTATCAGCGGCAACCCAAGACGAACCAAGCCACAGTGAAATTGCCAGAACAGTAGAAATTACACGCAAGAACATTCTTTACCCTCATTTTAAGTAGCACAGTAGCAACTTCGGACCACGCGGCCCCCAATCACACTGAGCTTTTGATTGTATCCCTTTTTAGAACCCTGCGGACACAAATAGTTCATCCTCTTGGATGATGCATAGCGTGTAACTCCTGCATTCGCTGTTTCGCTACATGTGTATAAATTTGCGTGGTAGTGAGATCGCTGTGGCCCAATAACATTTGAACGACACGCAAGTCAGCACCATGGTTCAGAAGGTGGGTGGCGAAAGCATGCCGCAGAGTGTGAGGCGATAGACTTTTGCGTATTCCCGCACGCTGCGCGTATATTTTTATCCGGTGCCAGAATGTCTGGCGGGTCATTTGGGTTCCACGACGACTGGGAAACAATACGTCGCTGGGAGCACCCTTAAGCAATTCGGCACGGGGACCGGCCATATAACGCTTCAACCACGACAAGGCCTCCTCTCCCATTGGAACCAGTCGCTCTTTACTGCCTTTGCCGAACACTCTCACAACGCCCTGGTTCATACTCACCTGAACAAGTTGCAGACTGGTCAGCTCAGTTACCCGCAGACCACACGCATAAAGTAACTCCAGCATGGTTCTATCGCGAAACTCAAGGGCTGTATCAATATCCGGAGCCTTAAGCAGACGCTCCACGTCTTCCTCGGACAGTGACTTGGGCAGTGGTCTCCCCAATTTAGGACTATCGACATCGAGCGTGGGATCAACATTGATTCGACCCTCGCGCAAAGAAAAGCGGTAGAACCCCCTTACACAGGACATAAACCGGGCTGTAGAACGAGGGGATTGGCCATTTTTCACACGCAGGCCCAAATAAGCCTGTAACTGGGAGCGGTCAGCAACAAGGAGCGAAGTACCACACTCCTTACCTAACCATTTTTGATACTGACTCAGGTCGTTGCGATATGAGGAGAGAGTGTTCTCGCTCAACCCCTTCTCCATCCACATCGCGTCAATGTAGCGCTCTATTTCCGGGTGCTCATTAGTGTCAGATGACATCGTTACGCTCACAGGCACAAAAAAAGCGACCACTGGGCCGCTTTATTGTTTCTATCGCTGCAAGAGCGCACGTTACTTGGCGAGCTTTTCCTTGATACGAGCAGCCTTACCGCTAAGCTCACGAAGATAGTAGAGCTTGGCTTGGCGCACGTCACCGCGACGTCTAACGCTTATGCTGTCAATCAACTTACTGTAGGTCTGGAAAGTACGTTCCACGCCTATGCCGTGAGAGATCTTGCGCACGGTAAAGGCCGAGTTCAAGCCGCGATTGCGCTTACCCAATACGATACCCTCAAAAGCCTGTAATCGCTCACGGGCTCCCTCTTTCACTTTTACCTGCACAACCACGGTATCACCGGGGCCGAAC
>JADGEN010000199.1 GCA_016744355.1 Halieaceae bacterium | reverse complement strand
GGATACCCCAGACCCAGCAGCCCCACCGCCGCGGCCTTGGTCCAAAGCTCATCGGGAAGCTGGCAAGCCTCATCCCAACCGGCAGCGTAAGGCATAACTTCTACATCAAAAAACTTGCGTAACTGGGCTCGCCAGGCATGGTGCTCGGGGCCCATATTGGGGTTATTCAATCGGGCACTATCAAAATCCAGAGACATAGACGCGCTCTCAGTAAGGAAGATGATCAAATAGTAGTAGAGTATTGTTGTGCCCGCATGGGATGACGCGCCAAAAAATTGGGCAAAGGTGACAAAAGCGTCAATAACTCATGTAATCTATGGGCTCGCCCTATGGCTTAATAATACTAAAGAGCCCGATAAACCTGACCCGTTCGGTGGAACCTGACCAATATGACCACAGCTGGCAAAATTAATGTACTGTTTGTCTCTCTCGCCCTGATTCTGGGCTGCGTATCCACCGGGTTTACGGCCTACCGTGAATACCAACACGAGCTGGACAGAGTCACAAGCTCTTCCCTTGCCCGCGTGCAGAGCAAGCCGCGACTACAAATTTCCGTGTATAACAAGAACACTGAAGAACTCAAAGCAACACTAAAGGAATTCCTGCAGACACCGGCAATTGCTTTTGCACTGGCGCGCGGCGGACAGGGAGAACTACTCGCGCGGGAAGCAAAAACTCCTGCTTCAACACAAAAATTGCCTTCATTCAGGTCCCTGCGCGGCAAAAGTTCTGACACTGAATCTATACTGATAGCGCCACAGCAGGATGACCCCATGGATACCGGGTTCTGGGCTGCGCTGGGCAATTCCGAATCTCTTATCCATTATACGATTCCGGTTTCTTCTTCAATCAACCCCACGCACAAGGGTTTGTCGGAATTTGATATTAGCAGAGCAATAGCAAAGGGCGAGCGCAAAGGCAGCGTGGTAGTCATCGGATATGTTCACCTTGGAATAAGCCCCGCCGCCTTACTGCACAGCATCCGTCCGGTTGTCACCAATGTTTTTCTCACAAACCTTTGCCTGATCGTTTTGCTGGGCATATTACTCATGCTGGTCACCCACCAGCTCTCGGTCGCTCTGGCAAAACTGACACGACTGGCCCATGAGGTCTCCTCGGGGAAATGCGAAGAACCCATCATTGTAGGAGGAGGCTCGGAGTTCAAAGAAATCTCCAACCTGCTCAATAGCACTATAGGAAAATCCAAGCATCAAAAATCAGAGGCCCTCTTAAGCAAGGAGATTTTAAATCTAAAAATTGACGAACGCGCATCCCAATTATCCAAACGCGATGAACAGCTGAACTCTGCAACGCGCGAAATAGACAAAACCAAAGGCGAACTGCGCCAGCTGGCATATTACGACAGCCTTACATCCCTGCCTAACCGACGCCTTTTCACCGAACAACTCGCAATGCTACTGCGCCTGAACGAACGCAACAAAACAAATTTAGCCCTGGTGTTTATCAATCTCGACAACTTCAAACGTATCAACGAGTCGCTGGGCCACCTTGCTGGCGATGCGGTACTGCGCGAAGTCGCGGCCCGCCTCGCCCTGTGCCTGCGTGGAAGTGACTCCGTTGCTGTGCAGAACGAATCCAAGCCAAACATCGACGTATCACGCTTGGGCGGCGACGAATTTACCGTTGTGCTCAATCAGTTCACCAGCACCGAAGACATCAGCGCGGTCGTGCAACGCTTGTTCGACATTCTGGTCGAGCCCATGAACATCGAAGGGACCGAGCTCGTCATTGCGCCGAACATAGGCATTGCCATAGCCCCGAATCACGCGGATCAGGTTCAGGGCCTGTTCACTGCAGCAAGCGCCGCTATGCATCACGCCAAAATGTCAATCGACACACATTTCAGTTTCTATACTCCCGAAATGGATACTGCCGGCGCAGAGCGCATAAAACTTGAGGCCGACCTGCGCAAGGCAATAGAACTGGGCCAACTGGTACTGCACTATCAGCCACAGATCGACACCGTCTCAGGCTCAGTAACAAGTGCAGAGGCTTTGCTGCGCTGGCAGCATCCCACTCTCGGGCTGGTGCCGCCGCAAAAATTCATCGCGCTGGCCGAAGAAATTGGCATTATGTGGGAGTTGGGCGACTGGGTGCTGACGGAGGCTTGCCGGCAAATGAAGACCTTCCGGGATGAATCTTTAAAATTACCCAAAGTGGCAATAAACGTCTCGGCTATGCAATTTAACTCCGGCTTCACCCGGCGCGTAAAAGAAGTGCTCGCCAAGATCGATCTCCCTCCCGGGATGCTCGAATTAGGGCTGACAGAGACCATTATGTCTGACCGTAAGGAGAGTACTGTAGCCGCTCTACAAGAACTCAAAGACATTGGCATTTACCTCTCGGTAGACGACTTTGGCAACAGCTACTCCCCCATGAGCTACCTCAGTCAATACCCGCTGGATGAGGTAAAAATAGACCGCAGTTTCGTTGCAAACTGCGACAAGGGCGAGGGTGAGGGCAAGCTGGTAGCAGCCATCGTGTCTATGGCCGAAAGCCTGGACCTAAAAATAGTCGCTGAGGGTGTTGAAACCGAAGAACAGTTCCGCTTCCTGCGCAGCAAAGGCGCCTCGGTGATGCAGGGTTATCTGTTCAGTAAGCCGGTTGAGGCCGAACTACTAAAGTCTATGCTGACGCCATGGTATTTTGCAGAGCAGGTTCAACGCATCAGTGTGTAGCGCCAAGATGAGTTTATTATTGCTGTTATAGATTGATCGAAAACAGGGTCAATAGTAATACACCAGTCACTAGACTCAGGACACTGGCCCCGCCGTAAAAAACCAACAACATCAGTGTAGCATTGCCCTTTAAATGTAAATCATGCAGGCCATGATAGATACGATGAGCGGCGTGAAATA
The DNA here is from genome assembly GCA_016744355.1 of Halieaceae bacterium. Lineage (GTDB taxonomy): Bacteria > Pseudomonadota > Gammaproteobacteria > Pseudomonadales > Halieaceae > JBALVT01. The sequence goes on along the minus strand of JADGEN010000199.1, from coordinate 947 downwards.
ACTGCAAAGTGATAACGATAAAAATGGCCAGGGCACCCCAACCGGTATTTAACAGATTCAGTACATTGGCGTAGGAAAGCAAAGCGCTATCAGCCAGCCCCAAAGGCACCAACAACGTGCTAATCAAAATCAACACGGGTGTAATAAAGGCCACAACCATGCCGCCAGCTCCGAACAGGCTCCAGGCAATGGGTTCATGTGAGCGAGTGAAATCTTCAGCCGACTTTTTCATAGCGCTAAGCTCCCGCCATTAATGTCAGCGTTAACAGTATGGCGCTGGTTAGTATCATGCCTACCCACTGCCCTATAACCATCAGCGGCTCGGGGAGCTTCCAGTCACCGAGTCGCACCACCATAATTTTTGGCGCCAGCTTAAACCAGGTAGCGGCATGGTAAAGCGCCGCAGCCAGGGCGAGCAGGTTAAACGCGATGACTGCAGGGTGATTGAGCAGTGACAACCACTGCTGCCAGCCAGCCTCGCCCTGCTTGAGTTGATACAATCCCAGGATTAGTAGCAGACTATAGATCAATACAAATACCGAAGTACCTTCTCGAATCATGTAGCGAAGAAAGAATGGATTCTTAGTCCACCACCAACGTGGCTGTTTGGAGGTGTAGGGCTTTCGGTAGTTGCCGGGCTTCGATTCGTTTTTCATGCTTGCTCTTCCGATTTGCCGATTCCGGGCATCAGGTTTAAGCCATAATCGATAGTGCTGCTGACCTTCCCCTGGTTAATGGCGGCAGCGGGGTCGACACTTTTTGGACATACCTCAGAACAGTAACCAACAAAGGTGCAACTCCATACGCCCTCTTCAGAATTCAAAAAAGGCAGTCGCTCATCGCGGCCCTGGTCGCGTGAATCGAGATTGTAGCGTGAGGCCAATGCCAGTGCGGCGGGACCAAGAAAGTCCGGGTTGCGACCGAATTGGGGGCAGGCAGAATAGCAC
>JADGEN010000198.1 GCA_016744355.1 Halieaceae bacterium | reverse complement strand
CAGCCCATGTGGGTGGTCTGGTGAGTGGTGCGGCCCTGGGTGGTGCTTTTGGATTGTTATCTCGAATGTCGGAGAAGAATTGAGCTGTGGACTACCAACAACTGATTGAAAATATGCCCGAGGAAACTTACCAAAGCTTAAAACTTGCAGTGGAGCTGGGCAAGTGGCCGGATGGTAAGGCGCTCACTCGCGAGCAGCGTGAAAATACTCTGCAAGCCGTTATTGCCTGGGGACAGTATCATCTGCAAGAGCGGGAGCAGGTGGGTTACATCGACAAGAAAGAAAAAGAGGGCGATGTTTGTGACAGCCCTGAAGAAACGCCCTTAACCTGGAAAGATTGACTATGAGTGAGCTATTGGCCGCTGGTGCCGTGCGAAAAATGAAAACCCGTCTTGCCGATCCGGTGGAGTACCAATTGATTCTGGGTGAGCACAATGTGCCGCTCAACAACTACCTGGGGCAACAGTTGGAGCTAAAATACACAGGCAAGATCAATTGCGTGCACTGCGATAGAAAAACCAGCAAGAGTTTCAATCAAGGTTATTGTTACCCCTGTTTCAAACGTTTGGCTCAATGCGATATGTGCATCATGAGCCCGGAAAAGTGCCATTTCGCAGCGGGGACATGTCGGGAGCCGGAGTGGGGTGAGAGCCATTGCATGATTGACCACATTGTTTATCTGGCAAATACATCAGGTATCAAGGTCGGTATTACCCGCGATGCTCCTACACGCTGGATGGATCAGGGTGCCAGTCAGGCTCAGCCTATTTTTCGAGTTAGTAGCCGCTTGCGTTCGGGGCTGGTCGAAACCGTGTTTAAAAATCATATCGCCGATAAAACCAATTGGCAGGCTATGCTCAAAGGTGCAGCTGAAGTTCGCGACCTGGAAGCTGTAAGACAATCGCTAATGGTTGAATGTGGTGCTGAAATAGAAGCGCTGCAGCAGGAACATGGGCTGCAATCTATTGTCATACTTGAGGGCGAAAGCGAGACCACAGTTAACTATCCGGTGTTGGAGTATCCCACCAAGGTGAAATCGCTCAACCTGGACAAGACGCCTACCATTGGCGGCACGTTGATGGGAATAAAGGGCCAGTATCTTATCTTTGATACGGGTGTAATCAATATGCGAAAGTACGGAGGCTACTCTCTGGAGCTTTCGCAGCTTAGCTAATGAACTAATCGAGAATACTATGCGCGACGCAATGCCAGGTACAATTTATCTAAAAGATTACCAGCCACCTGCCTACTGGATAGAAAAGACAGATCTCAGCTTCGACTTACACGAAGACCATGCGCTGGTCACCTCCAGCTTGCAGTGCCGTCGCAATGCGGACCGCGGCGCAGATGCTGAGCTGAAGTTGCATGGAGAAAAGCTGGAGTTATTGGAGGTGGCTATAGACGGGCGTGTACTTTCCGCAGACGAGTTTAGCGTGTCGCCCGAAGCTCTCACCATTCCAAGCGTACCAGAGAACTTCGTTTTACAATGTAAAACACGTATCAAACCCCAGGAAAACACTGCCCTGGATGGTTTATACAAATCTCGCACAATGTTTTGTACCCAGTGCGAGGCCGAAGGCTTTAGAAAAATCACCTATTACATGGACCGCCCTGATGTGATGTCGGTTTTCACTGTGCATATCGAAGCAGATACGCAGCGTTACCCTGTATTGTTGAGCAACGGCAATAAAATGGATGCGGCGCCGGTGGACAATGGTCGTCACCGTGTTAGCTGGCACGACCCCTTTCCAAAGCCAGCCTATCTTTTTGCCTTGGTTGCGGGGGAGTTGTCGTATATTGAAGACCAGTTTCAAACCTGTAGTGGCAAAGATGTGTGTCTACGTATTTATGTCGAACCTAAAGATATCGATAAATGCGACCATGCGATGGCCTCGCTAAAGCGCTCTATGCGCTGGGACGAGGATACCTTCGGGCGAGAATATGATTTGGAGCTTTTCAATATTGTAGCGGTTGATGATTTCAATATGGGCGCTATGGAAAACAAAAGCCTCAATATTTTTAACAGTTCCTGCATTCTGGCAACGCCGCAAACTACAACAGATGCGGGCTTTGAAAAAGTGGATGCCATTGTCGCTCACGAGTATTTCCACAACTGGTCGGGCAATCGTGTGACCTGTAGAGACTGGTTTCAGTTGAGCTTGAAAGAGGGCTTTACCGTTTTTCGCGACGCAGAATACTCTTCTGATGTGGGCTCCCGCACGGTGAAGCGTGTGGAAGATGTCAACGTTCTCAGAACGGTACAGTTTGCCGAGGATGGCGGCCCCATGGCTCATCCTATCCGGCCTGATTCCTTTATTGAAATTTCCAATTTTTACACCGTAACAGTTTACGAGAAAGGTGCAGAAGTAGTGCGCATGATCCACACCTTGCTGGGCGCTGAAAACTTCCGCAAAGGCTCTGATTTGTATTTTGATCGGCACGATGGTCAGGCGGTTACCTGTGAAGATTTTGTCAAAGCAATGGAAGATGCCAGCGGTGTTGATTTGAGCCAGTTCAGAAATTGGTATTCTCAGGCTGGTACGCCCACCCTAAGCGTATGTGATAGCTACGACGCCGATGCCCAGACCTATACGCTAGAGGTAGAGCAGTCCTGCCCCGCAACACCGGGCCAGGAAGAAAAGCTACCGTTTGTCATTCCCCTCGCGATGGGATTGTTGGGCGATGCGGGTAACCTACCGCTGAAAGTGCAGGGCCTGGATGTCGATTTCGAAACTTCTGATAACACCCATCAAGTGTTAATTGTCGATAAGCCCAGTCAGAGCTTTGTATTTGAAGGTGTGAAGGAAAAGCCTGTTCCCTCATTGTTGCGTGGTTTTTCGGCGCCAGTGCGGCTGGATTACAACTTCTCCGCGCAGGGCCTCTATGAGCTAATGAGTCGTGACGGCGACGGTTTTGTGCGCTGGGATTCAGCCCAGCAATTGGCAGTGCATGTTATTGGCGAAGTAGAGGCGCAACTGAAAGCTGGCGAAGTAGTACGAGTAGATTCATTGCTACCCCAGGCCTTTGGCAATCTTTTGCGTGACGAGTCGCTGGAACCTGCGATGGTGGCTGACATGCTGGTGTTGCCCAACGAGAGTTATTTGGCGGAGCTGGCAAGCCACAGCGGTGGAGCCGACGTAGAAAGCATCCATAATGCGCGCAATGCAGTACGTACAGCTATAGCCGACGCGCAAGAGGAGTTGTTTGAGAAAACTTATCATCGCCTTGAAAGCGACCAAGCCTATTCAGCTGACGCAGATCAGATCGGCGCACGAAGCCTGAGGAATGCCTCACTTGATTACTTGTGCAGCACCGGTGGCTCTCATCTCGACCTGGCGCGACGCCAATTCGACTCTGCCCACAATATGACGGATCGCATGGCGGCGCTTAGGGCCTTGGCTTTCTATGGCAACGAGCAACAGCGAGCCGCTGCGCTGGATGATTTTTATCAGCAGTTTCAGGACGAAACTCTGGTTATCAACCAATGGTTTGCGCTACAAGCCAGTATCCCGGGTGAAAACGGGCTGGCTCGTGTGCAGTCACTCATGCAGCATCCTGATTTCGACCTGAACAACCCAAACAAAGCTCGCTCCTTGATAGGCGTATTCGCCGCTAATAATCCGGTCAACTTTCACAGCATCGATGGCGCCGGCTATCAGTTTTTGGCCGACATGGTGCTGAAACTGGATGCAATCAATCCGCAAATAGCCTCGCGCTTGTTGGGGCCGCTCACAAAGTGGCAAAACTTCGTGGGGCGGGCAGAGCTTATGCAGACCGAGTTACAGCGACTGGCAGCTTCCCCCAAGCTGTCTCCAGACGTGTTTGAGGTAGTGAATAAGTCGCTGGGTTAAGCTAAAAGAGCTTGGGGTAGTCGCGCCAGTAGTACTGCAATTGTGTAC
>JADGEN010000197.1 GCA_016744355.1 Halieaceae bacterium | reverse complement strand
GCTTTGACGACTGTAGATGCTCTCGTTTTTCACGAGTTGGATATTTGTGATGACGGGGCAGTTTCTGTCGCCGCCGCGAGAACCGCGGCTCAACTGGGCGGCCCTGATCTGGCGCTGAATTGTGCCGGTATTCAGGTTTCTAAACCGTTTTTGGAATTGTCTGCAGCAGACTTTACCCGCGTGGTTAATATCAATCTTATTGGCAGTCGCAATTTTGCCGCTGCGGTTCTTCCTCATATGACACGTGGCAGTCGCTTGGCATTTGTCGCTTCCCTGGCCGGGTTGGTTTCGAATTACACCTATGCTGCTTATAACGCCTCCAAGTTCGGCGTAGTTGGCCTGGCGGGAGCGGTGAGAATGGACAGCATTGCCCGGGGCATAGAGGTGTCGGTTATTTGTCCACCCGAAGTTATGACGCCGATGGTGGAGGAAGAACTCAAAACCATGGATCCGATAACCTTCGAGTTAAAACAGGTTGCCGGGACTCTGGATCTTGATACAGCCTGTGAGGAAATCTTTGCGGGTTTGGAAAAAGGTGATTTCTATATTATCCCCGGATTCAGGGCGCGTATGATCTGGCGCCTGAATCGCTGGTTTCCGGGCTTGCTGCGGAAAAAGACAGATAGTATTATTTTGGCTAATACTTAAGCATAACCTTGAGGAATAGTGTGTCCCCTTCGGGGCGATTTAATTAGCCTCGAGCTTTGCGGCGTGCCGCCCAGCGCCATATTGTTCCGTCTGGCAATTCGTTGCCGGTGACCAGGTATTCCAGCGCCTTGGGATTATTCAGGGCCCAATCCATCACCCGCTGCGACCCGGTTCTAGCGGTGTACAGTATTCGGTCACCGTGCTGCAACAGAGTGTCGGGGTCGGGCAACATGAACGTGCCATCACCGCTAGCGAGCAACAGGGGAATGCAGGGCAGGGATTTGGCGCGATCGCTGGGCCGCAGCTGCAGATGGCGGATACGAACCTCATCTCCCCGTTCAATCGCATCGTACACCGCCACAGCATGCTCGGGGTCAATGCCAAAAGACCAGGTCTCAGGTGTGACACCACCGCACAGTTTGGCAATGCGCTCGCGCAACACAAATGCATCCTCCTCGGTACCAGCACGGAGCAGGCGCAGGAAACGACTCAGTAAAGGCGTGGTTAGCAGGGGGAGTATACGCCACACTATGAGACGACTGGGCTCCATCACCAGGTTCAGCTTGGCCGCGTCAAAGATCTCTGTGTCGGCTCGGCGATCCTGGCGGGCTACGAGATAGAGGTTCGGGTTGATTTCACGCGCGGTCATAATGGCCGATAGCGTATTCGTGTCTGAATCGGTGCCCGAGATAATACCCACCGCATTGCCGATACCCGCCTCGATGAGCGGTGTGGCCTCGGTGCCTCTACCGATGATAGCTCCTGACGGTGCTTTTTCCGCGTTGCGCTCAATCACCGTGACCGAATTACCCTCCGCTTCCAGATAGCGGGCACAGGAACTACCAAATCTGCCATAGCCACACACCACCCAATTTCCCCGTGGCGGCGTGACAGGTGGATGCAGCGTCCGCCCCGGCAGGCTGATCAACCAGGCGTGTAGTAGATGTACGCTGGGGGTGCGCTGGGTCATAGCCAAGTGCTCCCCGAATACTTCATAGGCGTTGATGATGTGATCGGTGTTAAACGAGGCGAGATTATCTACCGACTCTTTCACACCCGCCCGGGCGATGACTGGAACACCTTTGCGCAAGAGCTTTGCGGTGACCGCAATTTTTACATTCACCGCATCGCTGTCGGTGATGGCAACCACTGCACGGCAAAGAGGGCTGCGCAGCCCCGCCTCTATCAGGTGTTGCGTTATCGAGGCGTCGGCGCAGAAAGCCGGAATATCCATTCCGAGATTCTCCAATAGCAGGGAATCGATATTCTGTTGGTTATTGTCCAGCACCACGGGCAGCATATTGCGGTAGGCCATGGAGCGCACCAGCAAACTGCCGGTTTCACCGTAGCCACAGACAATAGTGAATGGCTGGGTGATCTTGCGCACGCTCATGGTGAAGCGCGCTTCTGTCGTCGCCCGGGTAAAAGCAGGATCCTGCGTCAAGGCCAGTATCCGGCCAATGGCGTAAAGCCAGGTGATGACGGTAAACCAGATGCAACATGACACCCATAGGCGTTGCGCGCCATTAAATTCATGGGGAATTTCGCCAAAGCCGATGGTCGAAGCCATAAAGCTGACAAAGTAGAACGCGTGGAAAAAATCAAAGCGCCAGGGATTGCCCGCTTCGTCCGTTCCTGGAATCAGCACAAGTCCGATGACCGACACCGCGTAAGCGATAATCAGTACGATCAGGGGTGTACGCATTCGCCGAAAAAACAGAAATAGCACCTTTGACAGTACCGGCTCTATATTCCTGTTTGACATGGCCAGTTACCTGCGCAGGGAGACCGTTTCGATGATCAGTAGTACTGCCGATGCCACATTGGCTAATAGCGCGCCACCCGCGAGAGATACAACACTAGGCATAATCCCGGCATCGGTCCCGCCCTGCACATTGGTGGCGATGGCCCAGACGAGTGCCGCCATCAGCAGCTGCAGATCCGCCACCAGACTGGTGGCCAGCAAAGTCGCCCCCATGTGACTGCGATCACCAAATTTGAGTACCGTGGCGATGAGGCTGACAACGATCGCCGCATACAGCTCGTAAGAGTGGTGATGCTCCGGGTTATCCAGGTCCCCCAACACAAAGCCAAAGTTGAGTGTCAGTGCAAGCAAGACAAAGAAACCAAAGACAACCTTTTCAAGATTCATGCATTTTCCCTTAACGCACACGGCGTATAGTTTTAGTACTGATACCCTGAAGCTTAGCCCAGCAATAGAAAGCCGCACAAGCTGCACATTGGGAACGATATCAGCTACGTAGTGTTCCTGCCTTGACACAGGTCCTACGAGAGGCGTTTAGGAAGTATAAACCTCCTAATCGATGCATTTCCAACTTATTGGTGTTGGCTTCTACCGGAAATGAATCCCGGTGCGCGGCAAATTTCGAACCTTGTGATATTATCGGGGGATTGATAATTCGCCATGCACAGGAAGTACCCGATGGCAGTAGCAAGGCCAAATTTTTTAGTCATCGGCGCGCAAAAGTGCGGCACCAGCTGGCTGCATAAACAGTTGTCCGAACACCCGGATATTTATATGCCCCCCGGGAAAGAGTTAGAATATTTTTCCTACGAACTCGACCTCCACCCAGCTGGTATTGGCGGTTACCTGCAAAACTTTCAGGACGCTGGTTCTGCTCGCGCATTGGGCGAGGCAACTGCCAGTTATTTCTGGACCAGGGGCCCCTCGCAGTGGTGCGTAATGCCAGATGGCTTTGCGGCAAATATTCCTTTCGCCGTTAAAGAGCAACTCGGCGCCGACCTAAAACTGATCGTGGTGCTGCGCAACCCTGCCCGACGAGCGCTCTCTGCATATTTGCACTACCTTAGTCGAGGTGAAATCGCTTCCGCTAAAACTTTTCTGGAAAGTATGAGTTACATGGGCATTATCGACATGGGCTTTTACGCACGCCACCTTGCATGTTGGCTTGATGTGTTCGAACTGTCGCAAATAATGGTGTTAACTCTGGAAAACGATATACAGCGACACCCCGAAACTACCATGTCGCGCCTTTACAAATTTCTCGGTGTAGAAGATCTGCCGAAAGATGCTGATGCACTAAAAAACGTGGTTTATGGAGGTACGCCCCTGCGGATAGATCCTGATGGCGTGTTTGCTGACTTGAAGGATGTCAGGTCAGGCGGTGTAGTTTCCGGGGGTGCTTACACACGAATTTTGACACCCCAGCAATGGAGAGAGCTGGAATCAATCTATGTCCCTGATATGGCACAACTCGATGCATTGCTGGGCCGCAGTTTAGCTTTCGATCAGTTGCTGTAACACAGTCTCAAATTGCTCTTGTGTACGCCATGCGTC
>JADGEN010000196.1 GCA_016744355.1 Halieaceae bacterium | reverse complement strand
AGCCTACGTTCAGTAAATAGCTTGAGTCGGAGAAAACGGCTTTAGTACCCAGCAGCCCGATCAATTTACTACTATTGGAACCTTCAAGCCTGAAACTTCCGCGGGCACTGGCAGGATTGTTCAGGTCGGTGATGGTAATTTGCCCTTTTAACTTCGCGTCTTCAACGGTGGCTTGCAGCTGACTTAGTTCGACACCGCCGGAACTAAAGTCTGCCCTCATCGCTAGTTGAAATGGTACTGCAGCAATTTCTCGCTCTAGCCAGGGGTTTAACACAGCCCCAAGATCTGGTCCTTCGAACTGCACCGAGAATTTGGAATTGGTAAGCGGAGGCACGAGATTCAGCTTACCTTGCAAGACTAGTATCGACTCTCCTATCGTGCCATTAAGTTCCTCCACTTCAAGACCATCGGCAGTGATGCCAACATGACCCTGAACATTCAGGGGCAATGCGGGAATACCCTCTTCACTCTTCCGGGGCAGGAATTCCATCAAGTTCGGAGTTTTCAACTCCACCGCCAAATTAATCTCTTCACGCTCACTCAGGTCCCCGAGTAGGCCTGAAGCCCTCAATCGACTTGCACCACTTTGAGCTGCCATATGTTCAATTTTCAGCAGCTTGGGGGCTCCGCTGACCACTGCATTTATAGCGATGGGTAGCGCAGGCACGCCTTCGGCTTCAACGCCGTATGATGCAAGTAACCCGGCAATGTTTGCGCTATTTAGCTCAAGTTGAGCCCTCAAAGAAGTTGGCTGCGGCAACTGATCTACAGCTGCCTCCAGTTTTAAATTCAATTCATCAGAACTAAACACAGCGTCACTGAGCTGCCAACCGGAATCGACCCGGGTAAGCGCACCTGCTAGTTGAAACTGTGTAGGCGGCAAAGAATTCAGGCCTAACCAGGGGCCGAAAGCGGCCTGACTTTCCCCGGATAGCTGCAAATTCAGATGAGAGCCCAGATAGGCGGGCGAAGCGCCCACAACCCCATCAAGCACCAGCCGCGAAGAAGGGCCAAGAAGCTGAAAACTCACTAATTCGATGCCCTGTGGCCTGGACTCCAGCGTGCCCTTGATGTCGTAGGGTGTTTCTGGCAAACCGGAAACACCCAGCATCGCGCCCATCTCGCTGATCGATGGCCCACTAAGTTCGAGTTCCATCTGCAGACCACTAACCGCCACAGGATCTGCCACCTCGCCGGAAAGCTGCACCTCAATACCGTTCAATTCACCCGTGGCCTGCACTGCAATACCAGGATGGGCATCGGTCAACCGTCCCTTGAAATTGAGTGGACCATCTGTAGCCCCCTCTATCCCCAGTAATTTAAGAAACGGCTGAGAACGCGGCGAAGAAATATCCACCTGTAAATCGGGGGCCGATAGTGTCAGCAAATTTCCTATGCTGCCTGTCGATTGAAGGAAGAGTTCGCCCAATTGAACCGCAACATCCATACGCAAGTCACGTTGAATCAACAGTGCCGCAGTAGGCCCCACCCTACCATTAGCTTTAAGCGGAATATTGTTTATAGCACCTTTCAAATCCAGATTGAGTAGGCCCCCTCCACTGGGCTCAGTCAAAGCGAGGTCGTCTATACGCACAGCAATATCCGGTCTGGTGCTGCGCAGAGTCAGGTCTCCCCTGACGATACTGGCAGAGAGGATATGCAGGGGAAATATAGGACTGTGTGGCTCAAGTTCCTTGTCTTTGTCATCTGATAATTGCTGCTGCGACTTCTCGGGCCAAAAGTCCCAGTTGGCTGGATTCTCCTGTGCTGCAATCAGGTTAAGGCTCAGATCCTCCAGCTCCAGCTCGCGAATAAGTATGGGGCCATCCCGCCAGATTGAGGGCAGGTTAACTCGAACCAATACATGCCCGGTCCGCACTAAATCAGCGTCCTCCGCCCACTGCGGATTTGCCAGTGTGACATTGCGGGCTAACAAGTAGGACTCTACGCCCAGCTCTGACTCGAGTAGTTCCCCAATCTGAAATTCGCGACCCAATAGTCGTGTGACAACGGACTCAAGCACAGTTTCCAGGTGAGACGGGTTATTTTTCAGGACGATAAAGGTCGTAAACAGCGCGAGTAGAAAGAAGCTCATTAGCGCAAAGACGCCGATAATAAGCTTTCCAAGCCAGGAAAATAGTCGCGGTTTTGACATTGATTAGGTCACGCGGCTGTATGCTCCGCCCCGAAGGGTTGGAACTAAAAACTATAGGTTAGGAAAGCGGAGGGGCCATTGAATTGTATATCCATTCCCGCTTCGCCCTTATTACGATCAACCGAGAAATCTATATCTAACAATTGATACCCCAGACCAGCACCGAAACGATCGGTGAATTGGTAGGACAAACGAGTGCTGAGATAAGTAAACGAGCCATCATATTCGTCAATATTCATGCTCAGCCAACCCGCAGTGCCAGAAATTGACCACTTGGGCGAAAACGCATACATGCCCTGAGCACGGAAATTGGGAAGCGGGGCCAGCAATGCATCGCCAGCGCGCTTTCCGCTGCCTTCCAGTTCGCCGATATTGAGCTTACCTTTTATTTCTATCTCAATGTCAGTGAAGTGAACACCTCCCCCCACAAACACCTGCGCTCGGTCGCTGCCGTATACCCTATACATTGCGTCAAAGATTAAAGTGCCCGCTGAAAGTTCAGAGTCGATATCAGCCCCGACTTCAAATTCCACGCCGTCATAATTAAACGTTTTATTGGTGTTTATGGAGCCGCTGGTATCGAACTTGTACCCGGCCAGCGAGACCAACCATTTGTCCGACAAGCGGTAGCGGTATTCCGCCAACCAAGTCATATCGTTTTCATCCATCCCCAAATCACCGAGATCAACCTTGGTTGTCGGAATGTTCTGGTTATCGGCGTCTGCATAAAACTTTGCATCGACATCCTGCTGAAAAGCGCCTAACAGGATGGTGTGTGTATTTGTTAGTTTGCTGTGAATGGGGTTTTCCTGCGCCTGTGCTTGTACTCCATAGTTGCAAAGAGTGACCAGTGCGAGAATTAATTTGGCGGATTTCATGAAAACTCCTGACACATTACGGGGGGTTGAGAAGCTATTTTTAAGCACGTAGTGTGCTTTATTCGGACCAAAACGACAACTATTCAGAGCTCACTTTGTCTTCTTTACACCAAACAACTAGACGGTTATTTGCCGGCATGCTGTAGTCTTCGCGTAACGCAAATCCAGCGTCTGCGGCCAAGCCGTCCACTTGCTCAAAATTACGGATCGCACTTTCAGGGTGCTGTGCAGCTAGCCAAATATCGAATCGTGCATTGCTTTCACTGGTGTACTGCCCGTTGTAATTAAACGGCCCATAAACCGCAAGTATGGTGCCCAGGCTGGCACGTTGACCCAGTTCCTGAAATAGCTCCTGCACCGCAGAGAAAGGCATAATATGCAGACTGTTTGCGGTAAATATGGCATCGGGGATATCCACGTCCCAGGGCCGGGAGCACACATCCAAGGGCACCGGCGGCAGCAAGTTGCCCCCGGTGTGGGCCCTACATCGAGGTTCCAAGCTGGCCATATTGGCTGGAATTTCTGTAGGCTGCCAGCGCACCGTGGGCAGCATGCCAGCAAAAAATGTGGCGTGTTGGCCCGTACCGCTGGCTATTTCCAGTACCGCGCTACGGTCGGAAAAAATCGTCGCTAAGTGCTCTACGATAAAAGCTTTGTTATTTTCGCAAGACTGCGAAAACGGAAGAACTTCGCGTGGCACGCTACTCAGCCACTAAATGGCTGTAGGAGACGAAAATCAAGCAACGAACCCGAGGGAATAGTCGCCGAGTTTCCTCTGGTCAGCAATGATGCACCCAGCCCGACCTTGGCGCCGGTTTTAGCTCCGGACTTACCATCGATCAAGCCACCAATAGCAGCTGAACGCGCAGTTGTGCCCGCTGTCTTGCCCGCTGTCTCGCTACTTTCGGCGGCCACATCGGTAGTTACCACAGGGC
>JADGEN010000195.1 GCA_016744355.1 Halieaceae bacterium | reverse complement strand
GTGTATTTAATGCGTCCTGTGTAAGCAAAATCGTCCGCTTTGGCTTTACCGACTTTCTGCCTGCCATCTCTTATCTTGTATTGTCCATCGTCCAGAAATAGGCCTGAGGTTGCTGCAGCGTCATATGACAGGCCTGCCGCGATCTCACCATTTAAACCTACACCGCCTTCCCACCATGTAGCTGGAATAATGTTTTTCTCAATCGGGTTTCTCTCCACACCATAAAACGTATCGGGCTCGTGAGTTTCATTAATAATGCCCACGGGAATCAGGAATACACCACCTTTGGCGCGGTGCTTGTCGGCGTAATCCCACTCGATAAAGGCTTGCTCAATTTCCACTTCTCCGGGCTGGTCGTCTCCCGAGATGCCGTGTTCCACTTCAAGCTCAGAGTAGAAACGCAGGTCATCGGAAAACTGGTGACCGAAGTACAACACAAAGCGGTGTAAATCGAGCTCGTTTTTATCGGCCTTACCGCCATCCAGTTGATTATCAAGATTGTTATAGTGCAATTCACCATAACCACCAATAGTGGTCTTTTCGGCCCACTGGGACGTCGACGAACTACTATTGCTAGCTATGTTCTGCTCTACAGCGTCTGCAGTGGCAACCACTTTCTGCTCGGTAGCTTCTATCTTCTGCTCAGTAACCACCACCTTCTCTTCTGTGGCATCAACCTTTTGCTGTAACTCCAGAATTTGTTGTTGCTGCAGTTGGATAATTTTCCACATTTCCTCTGCGGAGGGCATGTCTTGTGCGGCAAACAGGGTAATCGGTGCTGTGGTTAAAGACACCAGCGCTATTGATGGCAGCAGTACTGTGCGCCTGAACATTTTTGGAAACATTGTGGATTCTCTTGTTTTGTAATGATTGTTAAACGTGAACAGTTAATATTCGCGAATTGTAATGACAATCATTATCATTTGCAACAAGAGCTTCGCCTTTAGTCTGGATCCAGTGCCGCATAGACAAGAGCTTCCAACTGCCCCCTGAAGTTGAACGTACTGGAAGGCATCAATTGGGTCATAAAGACAACCAGCAAATCTTCCTCCGGGTCTACCCAAAATAATGTGCTGGCCAGACCTCCCCAGAAAAAGCTGCCATTGCTGGCGGGAAAGCCATTTTGCACGGCGCTGATTTTATTGGCGAAACCCAGACCAAATCCCACACCCTGATAGCTGGTCTCACTGAAACTGCCGGTGGCAAATTGAGACATATCTGCCCCACCAGGCAGGTGATTTGCAGTCATAAAGTCCAGCGTGCGAGAGCCGATAATTCGCTGGCCATCGAGTGTGCCGCCGTTCAACAACATCTGGCAGAAACGCTGATAATCCCCCAGCGTAGACAATAAGCCGCCCCCACCAGAGTACAGCGAGCGATCAACATACTCGCTTTTCTGACCATCATCCTGAACTACCAGCTCTTTGGATAGGTTGCGTTGATAGCACGAACCAAAACGCGAAAGATTGTCGGGGCTAATATTGAACCCTGTGTCGATCATACCCAGCGGGTCCAAAATCACTTCCTGTAGGTATTGATCAAAACTCTTTCCGGAGATTACCTCCACCAGATAAGACAGCACATCAGTGGATACCGAGTAATTCCATCGTTCACCGGGGGAAAACTCCAGGGGCAACTCGGCCAGTTGGTCCATCATGTCTTTCAGTGTGTATCCCGGAGCGTGAACACCAACCCGCAGCTTTCGGTAAGCGCGGTCGATATTGGTGGCATGCATGAAACCGTAGGTCAAACCCGAGGTATGCATAAACAGATCGCCAATGGTCATCGGCCGCTTGCAGGGCTCAGTTTCAAAAAAGGGGTAGGAACCCGATTTTCGCACACGCAGGTTCTTCCATGACGGAATATAGCGATGTACGGGGTCTGATAAAGAAAACAGCCCCTGCTCATACAAGGTCATCAACGCTACCGACGTTATAGGCTTTGTCATGGAATAAATACGCATAATGGTGTCGCAGGTCATGGGTGTTTGGCGTTGCAGGTCAGATTTACCTGCAACGTCCACGTAACACACTTGCCCACGCCGGGCGACGAGGGTCAGGCAGCCTGGAATCTTCCCCGGCTCCACATATTGCTGCCGCAAATGGTCGCCTATACGGTGCAACTGAGCACTATTCATTCCCACTGATTCCGGTTGTACAGTTTCCATTTTCTACCCTCTTATTGTGGCCAACGTGGGCCCACCATTTATTGCCCGTAAGCGGCACTACTGTTAATATTCGCGCCCTCAAAGAATCAATCTATATCTGCCTTGGAGCCCCTATGAGCCGCGCCTCCCTTTCCGACCTGGAAAACCATCAGGATTTCATCCAACGCCATATTGGGCCCACTGCGGGGCAGCAGACAACCATGGCTAAAGCCCTGGGTTATGACACTCTGGAAGACCTGATAGAAGACACTGTGCCAAGTGCAATTAGACTCGAACAGCCTATGGACCTGCCGGGTGCCCAAACAGAACAGGCGGTCATTTCCAAGCTGCGACAATTAGCGCAAAAAAATGTGCTAAATAAGTCCTTCATCGGCACAGGCTACTACGATACCTACACCCCTGCGGTTATTCAACGCAACGTACTGGAAAACCCGGGCTGGTATACCTCGTACACGCCCTACCAGCCAGAGATTTCACAGGGAAGACTGGAAGCGCTACTAACTTTCCAACAAATGATTCTCGACCTCACTGGCATGGAACTGGCCAACGCTTCGATGCTGGATGAGGCAACCGCCGCCGCCGAGTCCATGACGCTACTACAGCGCGTGAATAAGAAAAATCGCGTCAATACATTTATCGTTGCCAGCGACTGTCACCCACAGACTATCGCCGTGGTTAAAACCCGCGCACGAGAGCTGGACATTGAAGTTGTAGTAGGAGACCCCGAAACGCTGCTCGCCTCTACCGAAGCTTTTGGATTGCTACTGCAATACCCCGGCACTTATGGCCACCTTGAAGACATTGAGCCACTGATAGAACGCGCCCACGCCAACAAAACCCTGGTAAGTGTCGCTGCAGATATCATGGCATTGCTGGTGGTAAAATCGCCCGGCTCACTCGGTGCCGACGTAGTGATAGGAAACACCCAACGTTTTGGTGTGCCCATGGGCTTTGGTGGCCCACACGCTGCCTATTTCGCCACCCGCGACAGCTACAAACGCTCCACTCCTGGCCGCATTATCGGCGTCTCTGTAGACCGGCGCGGCAATCAGGCCTTGCGCATGGCCATGCAAACCCGCGAGCAACATATTCGCCGTGAGAAAGCCACCAGCAATATTTGCACCGCACAGGCTTTGCTCGCCATTATGGCTGCGTTCTACGCTATGTATCACGGCCCCAAAGGCCTGCGTAGAATTGCCAATCGCATCCAGCGCCTCACCAGTATTTTGCAGGTAGGCTTGCAGAGCCTCGGCTTTGAAGCAGACAACAGCAGCTATTTCGACACCTTGTGCTATACGGTAGGCGAACGCCAGCAGGCGATCGTGGACCGCGCGCTGGAGAAAGGCATCAATTTGAGAATCATTGGCGATGATCGTCTTGGTATGTCTGTGGATGAAACAACCGACGCCGATGATATCGAAGCGCTGTGGCAAATTTTTAGCGATCAAGGCACCCAGCCCACGGTCCAGAGCATTGATGAAGATGTACAGGAAAATGCCGGCATCCCCGATGCATTGATGCGCGGTATCGACTACCTGCAACATCCGCTTTTTAATCATTATCAAAGCGAAACAGAAATGCTGCGTTATATGCGCTTGCTCGAAGGCAAGGACATCGCCTTGAACAGGGCGATGATCCCACTGGGCAGCTGCACAATGAAACTGAACGCCACTACGGAGATGCTCGCGGTCACCTGGCCCGAGTTTGCCGGCATGCACCCCTTTGCACCTGTGGAACAGACTGCAGGCTATACGGCCCTGATGGATGAACTGGAGCACATGCTAATAGAGTGCACGGGTTATGAC
>JADGEN010000194.1 GCA_016744355.1 Halieaceae bacterium | reverse complement strand
AAACTGAAGGTATTAGACTCAAATGTCATCACAAATAGGTATTTTCACTAACAAGGAATGATAGAAAAATATCTGGATCCTATTGCTCAGTTATTGTACAAAGGAGTTTAGAGAGCAAGAAGTGTGTGTCTTGATACAATGAATATAGAATAGGTGAATTGTACACTCAAACAGACAATTGACATCGCTTCACAGGAAGGGAATGAATAATGAATCGAGTTTCCAAGGTTGGCTTGAAGCGTTTTAGTGGGCTAACTATATTGCATTATACGGCAAAGGATAATCTTCCTGGTGCGGCAAAATCAGCTTCTGAAAGCCGAAGAGCTGCTTAGAGCACTGTTAGCCGAGCATCCGAACCATCCACAAGCGCTATATTCCCTCGCTCAAATAGGTATTCGCTCCGGCGTGCCCGAACAAGTGCTGCCCACGCTGGTGCACTGCGTTGACCGACTACCCAAGGAGCCTGGACCGCTGTTGCTGTTAGCTCAAGTCAGTGCGGATCTAGCTATGCCTGATAGGGCGAGCACTTGCTATCAACTGTTACTCAAACGGTTTCCAAACTGGCCCCACGGATATTTTAGCTATGCTGGATTTTTACAGACCCAGGGTCAATTGGCGCAAGCAAAGACGCTCTTATTAAAGGTCGTCGAACTTGACCCTGAACATAGCGGCGCTTATCTGGCGCTCGCGGGCGCATCAAGTTTAATCGAGCAAGAGTCTCTAGTTGCGCCGATGACACAATTGCTGGATACACTGAATCGCAATCCCGATAGTAAGAATCTAAAACAGATACAGCTCCACTACGGGTTGGGAAAAGCTATGGCTGATCGTTCGGAATATAGGGAGGCTTTTGAACACTGGCGACATGCCAACGAATTACAGTTACAGGCATGCCAATTTCGAGTTGCGCAGATGCAGCTCTTCTTTGAGAAACTAAAGGAGGAGTTTTCATCGCTGCAAAACAGGCCAAGCCAGGTTTGTCAGTCGGGAAAACTAACGCCTATATTTTTAGTGGGGCTACCTCGTTCAGGCTCCACTTTACTGGAGCAAATGCTGAGTCGTCATACAAAGATCGAAACGGCCGGCGAAGTACACTATCTTGCAGATGTTTTAGTTAGAAAATTGGAGGAGTTAACGAAAAAAGCTTATCCCCAAGACCTACGAAAAATACCTCAAGAGCGTATCTTACAGCTCGGAGAGAGCTACATATCCAAACTTCAAAGCCACCATCCACAATCCAACTTTATAATCGATAAGCTTCCCGCCAATTTTCAGTCTATTGGGCTAATTAGGAAAGCATTTCCTCATGCGATTATTATTCATCTTACTCGACACCCTGTAGCGGTTGGCTTATCGATATTCAGGAATTATTTTTTGGCCAATGAGCCGTATTTTTGTGACTTGGATGAGTTTGCACAATATCACAAATTGTATAGGGAGCTTATGGAGTTTTGGCAGAGCTCGAGCCCGGATAATTACTATGAAATGAGCTACGAATCATTAGTCGATTCGCCAAAAGAGCAACTGTTTCGTCTGTTAGATTTCTGTGGTTTAGAGTGGCAGGATGAGTGTCTGGAGTTCTATAAAGCAACAGGGACAGTCAATACGCTTAGCGTGAATCAAGTGCGTCAACCGCTTTATCAAACATCAACTGACGACTGGAAAAACTACTCCAATTTTTTACAGGATTTCATCTCAAAGGTTGGTTACTGACCTGTGTTGACCTAAAAATAAAAAACGGGAGCCGAAGCTCCCGTTTTTGTTTTACACGACTAGCTAAACCCTTAGAAGTCGTAGACTACACGCATGTAAGCGAACTGGCCGTTAAATCCACCAGGAGCCCACTGGCTGTATTGGTTACCAACACCAGCTGCAGCGTTAGGGTTCTTGTCTGGAGTTTCGTCCAGAAGGTTATTTGCACCCAGGATAACACTCAAACCTGCATCACTGAAGGTGTAAGCCACTTCCGCGTCTACCACACCGTAACCGTCGTAAGACAGTGTATCTTCAGAATCGTACCAGTCATCGAAGTAGCTGTAACGGGCCATAAAGCGCCAGTCGTTCATCATGTGAACAGCTGCGATGTTGTAACGAGTCTCTGGAAGCGCTTCCTGCAGCTCCTTGATACGCGTGTCATCGATGATAGCTGCATCAGCTTTTGTCACGTCAGTTTCGTTCTGGTTATAGGCAACACTGAAGTCAGTAATACCAATGCTTGAATCCAGGCTGTAGGTAGCAACGACGTCGAAGCCTTCAGTTTCAGTTTCGATACCATTGGTAAAGAAACGGAAAGTTGAGAGGCTGTTGGCGCCGGAAACACCTGCGTCAATAAGCGCTTGGATCTCTTCATCGGTCAACTCAAAATTCTGCGAAACACCCAGACGATCTGTCAGCTCAATGTTGTAGTAATCAACAGTTACGCTGAGGTTTTCCCACTGCCAAATGGCACCGAAAGACATGCTGGTTGATTCTTCTGGCTCGAGATCCTGACCGCCACGCAGCGCTGCAACAGGGCTGTTAGAGGGGATTGTACCGTTGTTTTCCAGTTGGTTGGTTGCCAGGTTAAATTCAGTCGATACGTTAAACGCATTGGACTGTCCTGGTGTGGGTGCGCGGAAACCAGTGCTGTATGCACCACGCAGAGCGAATGAATCAACAATCTGCCAATGTGTGGAAATTTTGCCATTGGTGGTAGTGCCGAAATCGTCGAAGTCTTCCCAGCGAACCGCTACTGCAACCAGCCAGTTGTCAGTAACATCAGCTTCCAGATCTACGTACATCGCAATGTTAGAGCGACTCCAACTACCCTGTGACAGAGGTCCAAACCCCGGAAAGCCATTTGAGGCTGCAGAGAAACCCTGATCGGCCAGAGGGCCAACTTGCCAGGAGGCTTCGTCGCCAATACCAATTTCGAATTCTTCATCACGCCACTCAAAACCACCGGCAATGTTCAGGTCTGAAGCCAGAAAGCTCACAGGCAGAGGGTAGGACAGATCGATGTTGAAGTTCTTTTCCAGCTGGGAGTACATGCCAGGATCAAATGATGTTGGGCTCTGTGATCCCAAAGAGGCGTTTACTGTGTCGAAGATGAAGAAGTCAGCTTCGTTGTAGCCGAATCCTGCGCTCACGTCCCAGTAGATGCCGCCTTCAGTGGTTCCACGAGTACCACCGACTAAAGAGAAATCTTCAGTGTCAGCACCAAATGTTGGTGTAAAGCCGCCGGGGAATTGGCCGTTGAACACGAAGCAGTTCGGATCGGCTATTACAGCTGCCAGGCCATCTGCATCGTCAACAGCCAAGTCAGTTGGGCAGTTACCTGACATATCGCCAGTCTCATCGCCTACCAGGCGGTTGCCGTCGCCATTGGCGAATACAGCAGAGCGGGTGTTAGGGTTACGGAAATAGAAACCACCTTCAACAGTTTTGGAGGCGTAGTTACCAAAGGCGTACGCTTCCATATTGTCGTTCAGGGACAGACCCAAGTTAACATATGTCTTGAGGTCGTCGGCGATATCGGGGTTACCCCAGACTTGAGCGGGGTTCGCTACGTCTGTGTTACCACCGGCGATCAGTGCAGCAGCATCGTCACGCTGAACGCTTCGGTTTGTAGCGTCTGATTCTCCGTATTCGAAACTGGCGTTTATGAAACCATCTGAAGTAAAGGGTAAACCGATGTTACCGGCGATGGCGTAAAGGCTCTCACCTTCTTCTGAGTACTCGCCATATTTGGCTTCAATACTACCGCCCTCAGAGTCGTCCTTGAGGATAAAGTTGATTACGCCTGCAATTGCGTCAGAACCGTACTGTGCGGCAGCGCCGTCACGAAGTACTTCTACCTGCTTTAGGGCAATAGAAGGAATAACTGAGATGTCGGGGCCCTGTGCACCATCGTTAACACCATTGCCCAACCATGAAATGACACCGGCGCGATGGCGACGCTTGCCATTAACCAGGACCAAAGTGTGGTCTGAAGCCAAGCCA
>JADGEN010000193.1 GCA_016744355.1 Halieaceae bacterium | reverse complement strand
ATTAAACAATCTTCGAAAAATCAGTTTAATGAATGCCGGTGTCCCCCGTTAATGATGTAGAGCCGCACATGGGTGACAACTCATAGGCCAGAGTCGGTGGGTCTAAGCCTCTCTCCCAAGCTCGACAGAACGCGCTCTGCTACAATCCACTCCATACTCATCGGAAACCCCGAATCCTCATGGATGACCTGAACCTACCCTCGATAATTCTCCAGGGCCTGGCCACATTTTGGTGGGCCATTCCCGTAATAACACTTGGCTGGCTATTCGAGTCGAGCTGGTTCAAAGGAGTGTTTGGGGAATTCCTCGTGAATCGTAGTTTCAAGAAGCACCTAAATCCTGAACGCTACACTGTATTACACGATGTGACGCTGCCAACCAACAACGGATCTACGCAGGTCGACCACGTAGTCATTTCGCCATTTGGGGTACTTGTCGTCTAGACAAAGAACATGAGCGGCTGGATCTTTGGGAGCGCAAACAATTCAAAATGGACTCAAACTTTCCATCGGCGGAAGTTCACATTCCAGAATCCACTCAGGCAGAATTTTAAGCATCAAAAAGCTCTCAGCGCATTAACTGGGCTGCCTGACTCAAAAATCCACTCCCTCATAATATTCACTGGCAGCGCGACATTCAAAACTTTCATGCCAGCGAATGTCACACGACGAGCTGGTGGCGTGATGTATATTCGGTCCTTCGACCAGCAAGTGCTTTCAGCCGATGAAACATCAACGGTATTGGAAACTATTCGTGCTGGACGCCTTGCGCCTGGACTAGCCACGAATCGACAACATGTGAAAGGTTTGCGAGAAAGAAAGCGAAACCCTGCCTGCCCAAAATGTGACCATCTCATGGTGAAGCGTACGGCAAAAAGAGGTACCCAGGCAGGCAATCAGTTTTGGGGGTGCACTGCTTTTCCAAAGTGTAAGGGAACACTTCCAATCGAATAGCTTCGCAATGTGAAAAATCCGCTCGATCAATGACTTGAACCAATGCAACCGCAGGACTAGAATAAATACTCGTTTTATCACAGGCGCGATGCCTGTAAGTAGCTTAGTGCTTCGGAGCTCGTTTGAGCCAGAAGCAGGACTTGGCAGTCCTTGTTACTCGATACAAGTAGTACTACTTGTGTAGTGATAAATAATTGGGGGATGACCGTTTGGTTGACCCTGTCCACAAGACGGAAAGCCTTTCACCGTCTAGTGGCATCAATTATTTGGTATCACTATGCCCGTTAAAAACTTACCCCCCACAGATACAACCGCAAAACACTACAAAAGCATCTCTTATGAAACTCTAGCTGCCAGCTGGCTACTCAACGATGGTTGGGAAACTTACCTGCCACTAGTTGATCACGGGATGAAAACTGACTTGGTCATTGCGGACGGAAACAACTTCTATCGTATACAAATCAAATCTGTGGACACAAACGATGAAGGTTTTGTCGTTGATAATAAATGGAATGAAGCTGAAATCGACTATGTCGTATTTTTCTCTCGACAGGCCGATTGGGGCTATATTACTCCTCCGTTTCCGGAAGACCATCGTAAACTAAACTCACCTGGACACATACGCTTTCATCAACATCAGAAGAATTTTACAAAGGCTTTTGCATTGGCTTGAGACTGGTGTTGCGTGCTCCTCATATGAGCACCCCCTTAGCGCGCTGCTTCCAGTAGCTCCCGGCTGGCATCAGAGTTCGTCACCTGTGCGTCGGAGTGGGCATCTCTCGGCAAATCCCGGGCGGGGTATGGGGACAGCCATGGGGTCGGCCGGCGAGGTACTTTGGGGCGCAGGGAAACGAGATGGCATTCATTGCGACTTCGATTATGCGGAGGGTTGGGTGACAGTTCATTAGCCGGAGTCAGTGGATCGGGAGATCGAATCTAGGTCATCAGGTGGCAGCCACCCTAGGTCAACTTAGCTGGTTTTGACAACTTAACTTCTTGAAAGCGGAGAAACTTTCTTCCTAGTCTCAAGCAACGGCCCTACTCCATTCAGCGAACGCACTTATCCTGAGATTCCGAAAGTGCTCCGCCCTGACCAGGTGCCTGCCCAAATTAAACAGGTTGGAAACTGCAGCATGAGCGCCCAAGAATCTCTGTGCCTGCCGCACCGATTTGAACTTCCTCATCCCCCTCTCCCTCACTCTGGTCGCCTCGTGAGATTGCTCAGCCCGGTTATTCTCATACTGTTCAGTACTGTGGATCGTCTCGGGAATCAACTCCCGATGGGCGACACCATAACTACGAAGCTTGTCTGTCACGATCTTCCTTGGCCCATCATTCTCTATCGGTGCACAACTACAGACTTAAGTCTGCACCATACAGACTTAAGCCTTATATCGAGAAATACTGAAGTTTGTTACATTCAGCATTCGAATACTAAATTTTTATTCAACAAGACTTCGGGTCGAGAATAGCTAATGCGTGTGGATACTACGGTTGAACCTCATTTTGACAGTCGCTCTAAAACTCCATACGTTTTCGAGCGTTGCTTATCTTCCAATAGCTTGAGAAAGCTGGCTGGCTACCCTGAAAAGGCCGCCCTTCTCATCGTGCTTGCCCTGCTCACCTGGAGCAGCGTATCGCATTCAGAACCAGGCATGGATATACTCGAGTTACACTCTGTCAAAGCGGTTGCCACAACTGGCACACTGGACGATGACGAGATTGCGGACATAACAGACGTCTTTAAAGCCTTTACGGTTGTATCGCTCCTCAATCCACCCACCACTATTTCGGGCGCCACCAAAAGCTCGATTATGACTGTGGCCCAGACAATAGCGCAGCTAGATTCAACGGCCCGAGGAGTGGCTTTATGCGAATACGTACCCGCGGATGAGGTAGCGGAGTGCCTTCTTAATGCCACTTTATTTTCTGACGCCATTGAGGCTGTCGACAGGGTCGTTGGTCTCTACGACACCCTTAATTCAACTGATGATTTGGTCGTCTACGCGGGCAGCCAGAAGGTTATGGATACCATTGTGTTTACAGGAAGAGAAAATTACTGGACCTGTCGCACATGCGTGGGCCGTAAAATACATTTCGCAAATAAGAAGGGCCTGGATCTATCTCTCTACGAATGGGACGATAACATTCTTGACAGTGAACCTGACGAAATAGCGATATTCAATTTTCGTAACATGGAGGAACAAAGCCGCACCGAGCTCCGGCTTGCCTCTCCCATCACCGGTGCTGTCTACATCCTGACGTTTAGTATTCATAAAGACAAAGGTCGATGGGCGTATATGTACGAGCCTGACCGCACACGAGCCGAGTTATTGGAACCCAGCGAACTGACCGTAATTTATGATTGGTCCGAGTATAATGTCAACCTGATTAACTCTGACCGGGGTAGCAAATTCCGTGGCTCGGGCTTCGGGGGCCCGTCAGGCATAACGTCAAACAGCACTGCTTACGACCCTTGGGGGTGGGACGCGCTCGACACACGTAATGAAACTTTTTCCCTTAAATATGCAGTCACTCCCAAGCCGGGGTATATCCCCATGAACCCTGAACGTACAGAAGGATGCAGATGGTTACCCGCAAGCAGAGCACCCGCCACTGGAGCAACACGCGAGTGGTGGGGCTTTGCGAGCCAGGATTGCACCATAACACTCAAAGCGCAGAAGGATTCCGATTTGGATGGTATCGCCGATGAGTTCGATCTTTGCCCTGACACTGACCCCGATAATCCAACATATGATCGGAACGGTTGCACTTCCGACCAGCGCGATACTGATGAAGATGGTGTTACCGATGACATCGACCAATGTGTCGAGACCCCGGCCAAAGTGCAGGTGAGTACGCTCGGCTGTGCTGACCGCGATGGCGACAATACGCCAGACTCGGATGATGCATTTCCTGACGACCGAAACGAAGACACAGATACAGACGGAGATGGAGTCGGCGACAATGCGGATGACTTCCCAGGTGCAGTTTCACAGCTATCGCAAATGCACGGTGACGACCAAGACGTGCGGGTAATAGTACTACCACGTGTTCGCACATCTACCTGCTCGCTAAAATCTGTAG
>JADGEN010000192.1 GCA_016744355.1 Halieaceae bacterium | reverse complement strand
CAATAACTTCCTGAATGGGCTTATCGTAATCACTGGGGTTAATGCAGTCTGTAGCCCCCAGCTTCTTCGCTAGATCGAACTTGGATTCGTTAATATCGATAGCAATAATGCGGCTCGCTTTTGCCATAGTTGCACCGATAATCGCTGCCAGACCGATACCGCCAATACCAAAAATAGCAACCGTATCACCCTCCTGTACTTTCGCAGTATTCATTACAGCGCCCATACCAGTTGTAACACCGCAACCCAGCAAACAGACTTCCTCCAGTGGAGCATCCTTATTCACCTTAGCCAACGATATCTCAGGTAGAACCGTATACTCAGAGAATGTCGAGCAGCCCATGTAGTGATAAATTGGCTGGCCATCTTTAGAAAAACGGGTAGTCCCGTCCGGCATCAAACCCTTGCCCTGGGTTTCACGTATTTTCTGACACAAATTGGTTTTACCTGATAAACAAAACTTACACTCGCCACACTCCGGGGTGTACAGCGGAATAACATGATCGCCGACCTCTACACTGGTCACACCTTGACCAATTGATTCCACAATACCGCCGCCCTCATGCCCCAACACGCAGGGGAAAATGCCCTCTGGATCATCACCAGACAAGGTAAACGCATCGGTATGGCAGACACCGCTAGCCAGAATCCTCACTCGTACCTCGCCTGCCTGTGGCGGCATAACATCGATTTCCTCGATTACCAATGGTTGGCCAGGGCCCCAGGCTACTGCCGCTCTAGATTTGATCATGACTTGTCTCCATCGGATGAATTACTTTATCGAGTAGGGCATCTCAGGCGATGCGCGTTGGATAGGGATTGTAATGGTTTTTCCCACAATGATCAGGGTGAATGATAGAAAATCATCCTTATCCGCAAGCAATACTCCTATTGGCCTAAGTTTCTACCCGTTTCGCCAGTTAGCCAATATTTTTCGCTGAACAACACGGAGTCCGTTTGCAATAAAAGCGAGGCCTGTTAGGAAGACATTGCCCGCTGGGATTAGTCCCATGACATCATGGATGATGAATTCAACTCCCCCTGTCTTCAAACCATTGCTTGATTCAACATAACCCTTAGCCGTTGTTATATTTTTAGCCAAATATTGTATTATGCTTACTAGTAATAACACTAAACGATCTGGGCTTGCACAAACATTTTTAGCCTAAACCTACCGAAGGGCCGCCGGTGTCAGAAAAAATAGACATAGACAACCTACGCACCTGGATTGGTAAGCAAGACTGCGGAAGTGACATTATCACGGCAGAACTACTGCAGCGATTCAGGGCAACACTGTGCGGTTACACTGAGTTTACAGAACAGCTTCCTCTGGGTATTCATTGGTGTTTGGCACAGCCCGCTGTTGCTCCGAATGACCTGGGTGTAGATGGGCATCCCGCCAAGGGGAGGTTTCTACCTCCGGTGCCACTGCCTCGCAGGATGTGGGCATCTAGCCGACTGCGATTTCATCAATCACCCTGCCTCGGCTCCATCATTGAAAGAACATCAACTATTGCGGACGTTGTGTTAAAGGTCAGCACTGTATCCGGTCCACTTGTATTCGTGCATATTGATCATGAGTATGCGCAGAATAAAGAGACGCTAATACAAGAGCGGCAAACAATTGTTTACCGGCAGCCTTCAGTATTCAAAGCGCCTGAAGCACAAGAGCCAAAAGCCTCAGCACGGGCATTGAATATTGTGCCAGACACTACATTACTGTTTCGCTACTCCGCTATAACGTTTAATGGCCATCGCATCCATTATGATCACAACTATACAACTAGCGAGGAGGGTTATCCGGGGCTGGTGGTACAAGGCCCGCTGATGGCTACATTGTTAATGAACCTCGCCCAAGCAAATCAACCAAAACACACGTTGCAGGAATTCGAGTTCCGGGGTGTGGCGCCGGCGTTTGTAGATCATGCATTACAACTTGCGCTAAATAAAGAAGACACCAATTCTCTTGAAATTAGAAATCATGAGGGTGCACTGCTTATGAGCGCCCGAGCACAGTTTGGAGACGATGATGAGAGCTAATCCATTTAAATCTCTGCTCTTTGTCCCCGCATCTCGCTTGGATTTAGCGGGCCGTGCACACCAACGCGGGGCAGATGCCATCATTCTCGATTTGGAAGATGGAGTTGCTGAAGCAGATAGACCAGCATCGCGAAAAGCGCTGGGACCTCTGCTCAAGGACTTGCGCAACAAAGGTACAGAAGTTCTGGTGCGCATCAATAGCCTGGACGATGGCGGCGCCTTGGATATCGAAGCTCTTCCCAATAACTGTACCCCACCCTTGCTGATTCCCAAAGTTACTGAACCAGAACAACTTTTAGCCGTAGAAGAATGCTGGCTGTCTTGCGGCCACGAGCGATCAACACTGCAACTGCTGCCCATGATTGAATGCCCCGGGGGGTTGTTTCGCGCAGAGAAAATCGCCACTGCTACCAAAAGCGTATGCGCATTGGTGTTTGGCAGTGAAGACTTTGCAACGCAAGCCGGCTTAAGTACAGAGATTGAGGCTCTCGCTATGCCCGCCCAGTGGCTTGCACTGGCGGCGGCTGCAGCGAGCATTCCAGCCTACGGCCTACCGGGTTCGCTGGGCAACTATCACAATATGGAACTGTTTGAGGCGACATTACGGCGCGCTAAAACCATAGGCTACTCCGGCAGCCTATGCGTTCATCCCAAACAAGTGCTGCTGGCGAACAGTGTATTTAGACCAAGCGACGAGGAAATCAATTGGGCTGAGGCTGTTATCGAACAGGCAGGATCCGGCGGAGCAACAGGCGGCGATATAGGTATGATCGACGCGCCGATATTAGCGCGGGCGAAAGCCATTTTGGCTAAGGCCGGGCCTTAGAGCAATTCTTCCGCCAACAAGGTCAAAGCTTCCGGCTGCTTTGCCGTGAGATTCATTAAATCCAATGACCCTCTTCGCCCCGCCTCTTTCCAGACACTGAGTCTCTCCCTGATACGCTCAGGCGGACCAATCAGACTGGTACGATCTATCAAGTCAGTGGGCACCGCTTTTGCCGCCTTTTCTTTCTCACCTGCCAGGTAAAGATTCTGAACCTGTTCCACCTCGGCGTCGTACCCCATTCGACGAGCAAACTCAGCGTAGAAATTTTTGCCTTTGCTTCCCATGCCACCCAGCTGACGTGCCATGGATCGCTGCATCACTGCGTGTACAGCTGAGGGTTCCTCATGCACCACGACGTTTACAAATGTGCTTACAGTAAATTGCTCTCGGGTGCAGCGAGCGCCTTCTTTCGCCAGACCATCGCGTACATGCTTGTCCACAATGGTTTCGGTGTCGCTTGGATCCAAAAACGAAAGCAACACACCATCGCCTATTTCAGCCGCTAAACGAATGCCACCCGGGCTTATAGATGCCAGGCAAATGGCTTGCTGTGGATTGCCGTGAGCTACGCTTTTAAGCGCCTTAGCGGCCCCCGTGGCATTGGCATCAGTAGTCGGTAATTGATAATGATTTCCCTCATACTGCAACGGCTGCTCGCGAGCCAATATCTGACGCACAATATCGACATACTCGCGGGTTCTACCCAACGGTTTGTAATAGGCGCTTCCATGCCAGCCCTCCACGACCTGGGGCCCGGAACTACCCAGCCCCAAAATAAAACGCCCCTGAGACAAGGCGTCCAGCCCTATGGCAGTCATCGCTGCCATCGCCGGCGTGCGGGCAGGTATCTGCATAATGGCTGTACCTACCTTCATCCGCTTGGTGTGAGCAGCCAACCATGTCGCACTGGTTACCGCATCGCAACCATAAGCTTCTGCCGCCCACACTGACTCGAATCCAAGTTCCTCTGCATGCGCGACTAAATCAAGATCGATTGTAGGACGCGCACTAAATGCGGTATCGATTAACGCTAAACCCAGTCTCATCAGTCTATTCTCCTTTTGTCCAGGATTTTCATTTCAACAGTAGTTTACAGTCGCGCCCTTTGCGCGCCCATAAAAAAATCCCGTAGCTCAATGAACTACGGGATTTTCGGTATTAAAGCCTGGCAATGACCTACTCTCACATGGGGAAACCCCACACTACCATCGGCGA
>JADGEN010000191.1 GCA_016744355.1 Halieaceae bacterium | reverse complement strand
ACGTTGGCGTTATAAGGTGTTGCGCGAAAACTACGCTCGCAATCAGCGGGGCTTACGCAAGGACCTGGAAAACTGGTTGCCGGAATTAAAAAAGCTTCCACGGGCTCAGCGAGAGGCTGTGGATGCGGTAACTTCATTTGAAATGTGGAACAGATTGAGGGAGCATCAAGGGCAGGGCAAAAAGGCCAGTGAAAATATCGTGATTCAGCTGCTGAAGAGTTTGATGGCATAGGGTTGGCGTATAGAAAAGCACTCCTTCGCTAGGTCTTTGTTAGACTGACCCGGCTGACGGAGGGTGCGAAGGCGCACGTTGCAGATGTTGCCAGCTCCGCGGAGATGTCCCATACCAGCGCTTGAAGCTGCGTGAGAAAGCACTCAGTTCGCTATAGCCGAGCAGGAAGGCCAGTTGGGTAAACTGCATTTCACCTTGACTAAGGTATGTCACAGCCAATTCTTTTCGAATCTTGTCCAATAGCAACTGGAAACTGGTGTGCTCTTCTGCCAGACGGTTTTGTAATGTGCGTACGCTCAGTGACAGAATCCGGGAAATATGTGGCAGGGTGCAATCGCCGGTAGAGAGGAAGCTGTGAATCAGCTTTTCGACCTGTCGGCTTGTTGTATGCTGGCTGCTCAGTTCCAGATAGTTATCCAGGATTATTTTCATTTGCGGATCGGAGTGTCGCACCTGCAGATGTAACACTCTCGCGGGAAAAAACATTGCGTAGCCAGGTTGATCAAATAGAATATTATTGCAGTTTAAAAATTCATAGGGGCTGAGATCTGTAGGCTCAGGATACGGAAAGTGGATGGTCGTAATCTCTCCCACCTCGCCGCACAGCATTCTGTGTATGTTGGTGGATACCCCTGCTGCCACATCAAGTGACTGTCTCTCACCCGCCAACCCTACTCGTGGAATTTCATAGCGTACACAGGCCATGTCGCCTGACTCGGTTACTAACACGGTGCCGTAGGTGTCGTGTACGTGGTAGAAGCGCATCAATGAGGACCAGGCTGCTCCTACATCGGCTGCCTGCATCATCACAAAGCCTGTGACGCCCATATTCTCGGCACCCAGTTCACGGGACATCTCCAAGCCAAAGTGTGCGCAGTTTGTTTTGCGCGCGGCAACATCAAGTAGGCGCAGGTATGATTTGTAGGGTAAAAAATCTTCGGGGTTACCCAAAATATCCGAAGGCAATTCTGCGTCTTTGAGAACATTCTCAATATCGCACCCCAGCGCTTCGACGGTGGGCTGTAGCGCTACCAGTAAGCCCGCGCGAATATGTGGCTTCATACGGCTGTCCTAGCAGTGCAATAGGGTGAAGTGCATGAATTGTCAAATAAAATGCGTAGAAAGTCAAGTTGACTGCGCCAATTGTCAAGTAATGAAGGGGAAAGCGGCTAAAATCTGCTCAGTTATGAGTACGTTCAGCTGTAAGCGATTTTTATAATCACGTAACGCTTCAAATAATCACTGTCATGGCAATTTAATAGGGGTAGCAACAATGTTAATTAGACACCACAAGAGTTTATTTAGGCCGGGCGTATTAAGCGCCGCTATCGCTGCAAGCCTGATGGCTGGCGCCGCAGCCACGCAAGCACAGCTGGAGGAAGTTATCGTCACAGCGCAGAAGCGTACTGAGTCGCTGCAGGACGTGCCAATTTCGGTAGCTGCGGTATCCAATCAGAAGATGGCTGACTTCGGCATAACAGACATGGAAAACCTGTCCGCCTATGTTCCGAACTTCACTATTAATGAAACTGGTATCTCCACAACCGTCACCATCCGTGGCATATCTTCGGGCATCAATCCGGGATTTGAGCAGTCAGTAGGTATGTATAACGACGGCATCTTTTATGGTCGTGACCAGTTGGCCCGAGTACCCATGATGGATCTGGAACGCGTGGAAGTATTGCGTGGCCCACAGGGTATTTTGTTTGGAAAAAATAGCATCGCCGGTGCTGTGAGCATGATTACAGCAAAACCTACCGATACGCTGGAGGCTTCGGTTCGGGCTCTGTATGAACCCGATGCTAACGAGCAGGATATACGTGCGACGATTTCTGGCCCGATTACAGATAACCTGAGTGGACGCTTGGCAGTGCTGTATCGCGAAATGGATGGGTATATGGATAACACGCTGCTCAATCGTAACGAGCAGCAGGAGAAGGAGACGTTTATTCGAGGCGCCCTGCAGTGGCATGCGAGCGATACCTTTGTGGCTAACCTTAAAGTGTCGCAGGCTACTTTCGACGTAAAAGGTAGAAATATAGAAGTTTTTAATAGTGTTGGCACGCCAGACCATCTAACCGTTCTGAACTCTTTACAGGGTGCCCTGGGACGTCCCGCAGTTGACACTAAGCAGAATTACAAACGTGATTCCAACGGCGACTTCAGCGATAACACCGTCAACAACGCTACGTTGAAAATGGATTGGGAGCTGGCTCCCTTTACGGTGACCTCCATTACCGGTCTGGTTGATTATGAATATGATGAAATTTGTGACTGTGATTTTACCGGTGCGTTGGTATTTGATGCCGGATTTGAAGAGGACTACACCCAGTTCAGTCAAGAACTGCGTCTAACATCACCCGGCGGAGAAACAATAGACTACATCGCTGGAGTGTTCTACCAAAGCTCAGAGCTGGACTATAACGACAGTATTAATCTGGTGGACGACACAATTCTTACTCAGGTATTGCAGGGCGCAGCGCCCCCGCTTGCACCCCTGGCAAACCTATCAGCGACGCAGCGAACCTATGCACAGGATTCAGACCTGTGGGCTGTTTTTGCCCAGCTCACCTGGAATATTAACGATGCTTGGCGTCTGACTGTTGGCGGTCGCTATACCGATGAAAACAAGGATGCCTCCAGAGTCCAGCAGCATCTGACCTCCCCTGCGTTCGGTAGTGCCTTGTTGCCGCCAGGGCCTGGCGATTCAGCGCTATCCGGTCCTTATAACGTTATGTTTGGTCTGTTTGGTATCGAGCCCTACGAGACCATCAAAGGCAATAAAAGCGAGAGCGCATTTACACCGGTGATAACAACCCAGTGGGATGCAACGGATGACACCATGCTATATGCCACCTGGACCAAAGGCTTTAAGTCGGGTGGATTTGACGCGCGTTCCAATGCGCACCCTGATCCTGCTGTGGTGAACGCTACCAATGCGCTCACTGGAGCCGATCTGGTCGGTAGCTGGGAATTCGATGAGGAAGAGGCCAAGAGTGCAGAGCTGGGCGCTAAAATGCGCTTTGCTGGTGGCATGGCGGAATTAAATGCCGCTTTATACTACACGGAATACACTGACTTACAGGTGTCGCAGTTTGACGGGACACTGGGATTCAATGTGACCAATGCGGGCGAAGCCACAGTGCAAGGCTTTGAGCTTGACGGTCGTTGGGCTGCCACCGATTCATTAACGCTCAGCGGTGCTGTCGCCTATCTCGATTTTAATTACGATTCCTTCCCGAACTCTCAGTGTGCATTTGGGCAGACGCCAGACTCGCCAGCTTACCCCGGTCTGTGTGACGCTACTGATAAGCGTAAAGAGTACACGCCGGAATGGACAGCAAGTATGAGCGCTGATTGGCGTCGCCCCATTGGTAATATGGAGTTGCGAGCTGGGTTGGACGTGAACTATACGGACTCCTATCTGTATGCAGCTAACCTTGATCCCGAGACTGAGCAAGATGCTTACGCTTTATGGAATGGTCGCATTGCTCTGGCCAGTGCTAGCGATACCTGGGAAATAGCTTTGCTGGGGCGCAATCTCACCGACGAAACCGTGCTGAATTTTGGTGGTAATACGCCACTGGCAAGCACACTGACTGGCGGTGCGGGTAACTCTTACTACGCGTTTGTGAACCGCCCACGCAATGTAGCGATTCAGTTGAGTTACAATTTCTAGAACCTGTGGTTTTGTTGTTTCTTGTTGGGCGCTTCGGCGCCCTTTTTTATTTCAGTGAAGCAATATAGCGTTCGATTCTATCGAAGGCCTTGCTCATCACGTGTACCGGATGAGTCAGCGAAAGGCGTACAAACTGCTTGGTAATTTCGCCAAATGCCGCCCCCGGTAAAACCGAAACGCCTGTGTCTTCCAGCAAGCCGGTCGCAAAGGTGAGGCCATCGGGTGCTACATTTGCCACGTTTACCATAATGAACATCCCTGCACTGGGC
>JADGEN010000190.1 GCA_016744355.1 Halieaceae bacterium | reverse complement strand
GGCACCGTAAAAAATCAGGCGGCCATTTTAACCTGAATTTCGGGTTCTTCATCGTTGGATCCCGCGCTCAATTCCGGATAACATTCTTCAAAGTGATCTCGCAATTCTCCGTTCAGCACGGAGGTTCTTGTCTGTAGTAAATAGTGAGCTCCTTGACGGGACCATTGCATTTGTTGCTTATTTACCATCCGCTTGGCTCAGACTAACGAAATTCGAGCATCTACCAGCCACAGCGAACTGAAAAGAAGAAGTCAGGGTACCCCAGGCATTGCGATGCTCTCTGCGGTGATGAACATTGGCGGTAAAATGTTCGCCACCTTGACGGAAAAGACGGCTTAGTAAGTACCAACCTGAAGTGCGACCCGCACGAAGCACTAATACTGCGGGACATTTTCTCCACAGTGAAGCCCGGCTATCTCAGGAATAAACTCCGCTGGAAGACTCTCGACCAGTAGTTCGCCCCGCCGCAGGATTCCATCACAATAGTGCAAGCGGGCAAGTACGCAATAAATGCTGCCAATTTATGTCGAGGCAGGCGCTTCCTCACACCGCCTTGCCTGATGAGTCAGCTCCGTGAAGCTGATAAGTATTCTTTGCTATATCGACACCCAATGTATGTATTTTTATATCAATCTCCCCTTCCAGGTTAAGACTCTTCAGATAGAAGATTAGTCTGAAGAATCCCGCCGCGCTAGCAGCGTAGGTGAGGCTGACTCCGGTCAAGGGAGAACCTGTCTTTATTTAGAAACGATAAACGCCGTAGACAGAAACAGTGCGCGGTTCGTCCATAAAACTGAAGTGCGCGCCGTTGAATAGCGGGATGTCGTTTCCGTGGATGACGGTTGTCTCATCGGTGAGGTTTTTGCCGATAAGCGCAAATTCCCAGGAACCATCGTTGCCGCCCAGACCAATTCGTGCGTTGATCTTGGTGTAAGCATCCTGAGACTCATAGGCATCCAGGTCCTGGGCAAAGAAGTAGTCATCTGAGTAATTGGCATCAATCTGGAACCGAAGGTCCAAGGAGTCACTCACCTCAGTGATATACTCAGCGGAAATATTGTAGCTCCACTTGGGTGCAAATTCGGTTTCCTGACCGGAAAGATCCTGCGTACACGGACCTACCGAAGTGCGTGCCTGCACTGCGGTACAACCGGCATCTGCGAAGTCATCGAACTCTGATTCCAGGTAGGACATGGACGCGGCAATGGTCAGGTTATCCGTAGCTGCCCAGCGCCCATCCAACTCCAGACCCTGGGTTGTAGATTTGGCCGCGTTACCAACCACAAAAGTAGCCCCTTCGAACGCACTGACCTGACGATCATCATACTCCGTATAGAACAATGCGGCGTTTAGCGTCGCGGCGCCGTCCAGAAGGGTCATCTTGCTACCCAGTTCAAAGCTGGTGGCTTCTTCGTCCTCGTATTCGAATCGGCCAACATCGCCGCTGGCTTCAGCTTCATTGAAGCCGCCCCCTTTGAAGCCTTGAGATGCGCTGGCGTAGACCATGACCTCATCGTTAACGTCGTACTGGAGATTTAGTGAAGGTGAAACGTGATCTTCGGAGCGACTCTCGGAATACGTATGTGCTACAGACCCGAGCACTCCCTGGTTGACCGGTGCTAGCGCCGGATTAGCAGTGTGCGTTAAAAAATCGGCAGTATACAAGCTTTGATCAACTTTCTTCTCCTCTCGTGAAAAACGTAATCCAGCCGTCAAACGAAGATTGTCATGGATATTCCAGGTGCCCTGTGCAAAGGCCGCAATGCTCTCTGAGTCCTGGTCTAAGAGGCGTATCTCGCTAAAGGGCGGCGCTCCAATTCCAGCTTCTGCCAGAGCTACAGGTATTTCGGTCAGATTACTGAGTTCGCTGGACTGGTAATAAAGACCTGCGATGTAATCAAGGGTCTGGCCGAGGGGCGACGTGATTCGCAATTCCTGGCTGAACTGGTCGTACTCCTGGTCATAGCCAACATCAAGTAAGGCCAAAGCAGTAAAGTCGGCGTCGGTCCACTCTTGAAATTCATAGGCCGAATAGCCTGTCACTGAGGTGAGAGTGTGTTCTCCAATATCATAGTTGATAGTGAGGCTAGCCAGGTCGTATTCGGTATCGGTTGCCTCGGGCCGAAAGCCACGCGAGGCCTTCTTCTGATTGATTTTACCATCTTCCACCGGACCAAACAGGTCTGAAATTGCATCGCCCAGGTTGGCACCTGCGAATACACCGTCGGCTGTTGCGACCTGATTCACCCGGCCCTCAACATCAAAGGAGCCGGTTTCGAGTTTGGCGGTGACTTCGAGGTCACTGGTGGGTGTCCAGGCCAGCGTCAGTCTCGCAATTTGCTCGTCACGCTCGGCTTCGTCATTGCCGTTCATGACATTTTCCATGTAGCCATCCGATACGGACTTGCGCAGTGCAAGGCGCGCACCCAGATTGTCGGTTATGGGGCCGGAGACGATCGCCGTGTACTCCTGGGTGTTATATTCCGGCTCATACATTGCCGAAATCTCGCCTTCAAATTCGTCACTGGGCTTCAACGTGGTAATGTTCACCGCGCCGGCAATGGTATTCTTGCCAAAAAGCGTGCCCTGAGGGCCTTTGAGGACTTCCACCATGCCAACATCCAGGAAGGGGGCGCGGAACTGTTGCGAGCGACCCAGGTAGATACCGTCGACAAACATGCCTACAGATTGTTCAAAGCCCTGGTTAATACCTGAGCCAATCCCGCGGATAAAAACAACGCTGCCTACGGCAGACTCAGTCATCGTAAAATTGGGCACATAAGCAGACAAATCTTCGATGGTCATGATCCCGGCATCACGAATCTTATCGCCACTTAGGGCAGCCACCGAGATCGGAACATCTTGCAGGCTTTCGGCTCGTTTCTGTGCGGTTATTATAACTTCCTCCAATTGAGCAGCGCTTGCTTGAGCTGATATTAGCGCGACAGCACAGGGGAGTAGTTTACGGGTCCAGCTTTTTGTTATTGGCATCTAAGGCTCCTAAGGACAATGTCCGGGTGGTTACATTTAATGTTGTCATATTGTTGGTCAGGAACAAGGTCTAGAATGAATAATCCATATAGAGCGTAGGGCCGTGATACGAGGCGTCGATGGATGACTCGGTCTGCCGGCCACTGTGACCGATCTCAAGCGAAACACCTTGGTAGCCCAGGCCGACCGTATAATGCCTTCCAAATCGGTAGTCAGTACGGACATTGAGATAAGTATAGTCACCGTCCCAGTCATCATAATTAACGCTTAGCCAGCCCAGGGAGCCATATACAGCCCAACGAGGACTGAAGGCATAGGTGCCTCCAATACGAAAATTAGGCATTGGTGCTAGCAAGTCGTCGCCGGTAATTGTCTTGGAGCGTGAACGATCATCAAGGGACAATGTACCTGTGAGTTCCATGTCGTAGCTGAATGTATGAATGCCACCCCCAAGTAATACTTCAGTCCGGTCATTCCTGTAGATGCTATACATTATGTCGAGGACGTATGTATTCATGGAAAAATCGGATTCTAGTTTCGCACCTGCCTCATATTCTACGCCGTTGAACTCGATGGTTTCCTTTGTCGTGATGTCACCATTGGTCTCAAATCCGCTCGCTCCGGCGGCCAGAGACCAGCGCTCTGCAAAGCGCCATCGGTAAGCCAAGAGCCAGCTTACTTGTGTGTCATCGGCGCCCAGGTCGTCGAGATCCAGCTTCCGGCCCTCTGACTCATTTCGGCGTGCAGTAATCTTACTCTCTGAATTCTGGAAGTAAGCCCCCATACGTATAGTGTGAGTATCGCTGAGTGCAGGGTGTAAATCGTCCGCGTGTGTGTGAGCAGTGTTGGCCACCCAACTCAGCGCGAGTACTGTAAATGTGGCACTTTTCTTCATTTTGAAGTTTCTCTTAAGCAAGCGACCCTGGATAGGGACAGCTACAAGTTGTAGCTGCTGCATAATGTTCAGGCCGAGTTAATTCTTGAACGTTTTCAATACTCTTTGTGAGACATGTCAAGGAGAAGCCAATACATCTGCATCGCCTTCAGTCCACTGGCAGCATGTGCCCTCGTTTTACCGACTGTTGTTCACTATTCTGCCCTTCCAAGATAAGAATAAAGTCATCGAGCGTGCTGCAGAAAGCCTTCTTCTCGAAGGCGATTGCATACGGGGCACACTTTATTTTTTGCGAAGAAAGACAACCATTATTGGTGAGCACGCTCACTATTTTTT
>JADGEN010000018.1 GCA_016744355.1 Halieaceae bacterium | reverse complement strand
CTCTCAATGTTTTATCGATGCCGTGAAAGATGTAACCGGTTTACGTATAGATTCAGATTGGTCTAAGTATCAACATGTAACTGATGCGGGAATTTTCAGTGAAATCATGAAACTCAATGCGATTTCAGAAACAGCGGGGATACAAGCTGAGGTAAAGAAATCTTTTCTTACAAAGCTTAAAGCATCTCTAGAATTTAACCCTGTAAGCGAAGTAAAGGGGGCAGCTTCTTTTTTAGCTCTACTTGAATCCATGAATAATGTTGTTGTTTCTTTAGCTACCGGTGGCTGGCGAGAAAGTGCCCTGTTAAAACTTGAGTCCGCTGGCATTGATTTTTCATCTATCCCTTTAGCATCTTCAAATGACCATTATTCCAGAACCGAAATAATGAAATTAGCGGCATCCAAAGTATCAAGTAGTAAAAATTACCCGTGCACATACTTTGGTGATGGGGTCTGGGATAAAGAAGCATGTATCCTGCTTGGCTTCAGCTTTGTCTTGGTTGGTAGTAAATTCACGCATAACCCAAGTATTGTGAATTTTCAGCCAGCTGAATCTGCGTTGGCATGTGCTGGTTTATGACAAAACGTAGCATCCGTGACTGGCGCACCGGCAGCCGCCGGCACTAAGCGTTAATGGGCGTCTGCATATGGCACCAAGCAGAAACTGACCAGATGCCAAAGTGTTATAGTACGTGAGGCTAATGAATTAACTGTTAATTTTCCTGGGAGCTACTATGCGTAGTACTGCTCGTTTGCTATTAGTATGCGGGGCAGCCGCTCTCCTCGCGTACCCACTATGGGGCTTGCTCGACCCAAGCTCTTACGCCGTTGAGCTAAAAGAGCACTATGCTTTTGCGGACGGTGCGAGTTCAAGGCAAATCCGAAGCTCTGCCGCCATGCTCTGGCTGTCAAATGGGGTTCTTGCAATTGCTTTCATTTCTATCGCCCGTTATATCAAACAGCCCAGGCAATCTGCTTTTGCTACCTTCGCTGGCTTTGCCCTAATCACGTACCCTTTTGTGCGTACCTTCATTGAAGTTTGGAGTGGTCTAAATCTCACGTCACATATAGAAACTGCATCTATTTCAATAGAGTTATCCTCCGAAAAAGCGTTCTATATAGTGTATGGCATGGCGATCATCGGCATAGCTAGCGCGTGGTCGGAAATTAATAAATCAAGTAAGAAGGACAAGCTAATGGCTGTATCTTCTTCAAGCGATACTGAGTGACCGCAGATGGCACATTTGCGACGTTAGCTGGATAGGTTGGCTGACCCCGCTTACTTCCCTTTTCGACTCGAAAGAGACATTAGGCTAGACTCTAGCGAGGGTCAGTCAATTGCTCAACGATGCGACCCCAACCTTGTACAATCTCCATTGCTACAAGGTTATAGCGTTGTTCCAAACAGGAGTAGGTCATCTATGAAAGGCATTGTTACTTGCGTCTTGGGAAAATCTTCAGCTTGCTTTGTGCTCCTTTTTCTTGTGGGCGGATGTCAGTTGGGTACTTCGGGACTGCAGCAGCAGGCGGTTGTGGAGCAGCCACAGTTCTCTATTCCCAAGACTGCCACTCATACCAAATTTAGCCGCGAACTGGAGCCGGTTGCCAGGGTGCCATCGGGGAGTGTCGTTGAAGTATTTACCCACGAAGCGACCGGAGGGCAATTCGAGCTCGGTTCAAGCGTAGCGGATTTGCAAGCGCTTGATTTTGATCAGGTCCATACGATCACGGGCCCAATATATGTTGAAGGTGCACAGCCGGGTGATGTGCTAGCGGTGGAACTGTTGGAACTTGAAGTAGCCGATTGGGGTTGGATGGCACTGCTGCCGACATTTGGTCAATTGGTAGATGAGATTGCGACAACGTCGTTACGCACGTTTAAAATCGATCAAGCGTCCCAAACCATTCAATTTGCCGATGGTATTGTTGTCCCGCTTAGGCCATTTGCCGGGATAATGGGCGTTGCAACCGGCAGCGATGAGGCGTTGGATACATTCCCCCCTCGCGCCAATGGGGGCAACATGGACAACCCAGCCCTGACAAAGGGGACAACCGTCTACTTCCCAGTTTTTGCCGATGGTGCTCTGTTTTCTATTGGAGATACGCATGCAGTGCAAGGTTTCGGTGAAGTCTCTGGTACTGCACTAGAGTCGCCTATGCGGATTGTTATGCGCCTTAGTGTCGTTCGAGATGGGCACAAGATGCTAGAGCCTCAGTATGAAACCGAACAGTATTATGCGACCACTGGTTTTGCACCGACCTTAGACGAAGCAGCTAAGAAAGCTACGCGGTATATGATTGACTACCTGATGTCTCAGCGTAGCCTGAGCGAAGAAGACGCCTACCTGTTGTGCTCGATCGCTGGCGATCTATTGATTGCGGAAACCGTAGACTTGCCAAATTTATTGGTGACTATGCATTTACCTAAATCCATTTTTTCCAAGAACTAAGCTGCAGATTTCTAAGCACATCTACTTAGGTTTTTTACTCAGATCGAAAGTCTTCTCATGGCACAATGATTCGACCCTGCTAAAACGGACCATTTAGTTAAGCCCTCATGGGCCTCTCCTCATAGTCCACGGGGCTAGTATATCCCAGGTATCCGTGGATTCTCTTTCGGTTGTAAAAGCGCTCTATGTAATCAAATATATCTGCGCGAGCTGCATCTCGAGTACTGTAAGTTTTTCGCCGGATTCTCTCTCGCTTTAAGAGTGAGAAGAAGCTTTCCGCTGGGGCGTTGTCGTAACAGTTTCCTCGACCACTCATGCTGCATTCAATATGGTTTTCCTGGAGCAATAGGCGGTAGTCGTCGCTAGTATATTGGGCTCCACGGTCGGAGTGATGTACCAACGATTTTCGTGGCTCCCGTCGATCCAGCGCCATTTTCAGTGCATCCATTGCAAGATGACGACTAAGGCGACGATTCATAGACCAACCTACAATCCTGCGCGAATATAGGTCCATGACTACAGCGAGATATAGCCACCCCTGACGGGTAGCGACATACGTTATATCCGCTGACCAACGTTCGTTGGCTCGTAGGGCGGAAAAATTCTGATCAAGCAGGTTCCCCGCTACGGGGTACGTAGGTGTGCTTATAGGATAGTGTCGATATCGACGTTTGGGACACCCTTTAATACCAGCCTCTCGCATGAGTCGTGCGACTCTGTGGCGTCCACAGCTATGACCAATACTCTTGAGTTCGTGATGAAGTTTACGCGCACCATAGACTCCGTCACTTTGCTTGTGGAGATCGCAAATGAGAAGACTCAGCACGCGGTCTTTCTGGGTTCGCTTACTCTCACCACGGTTAACCCAGTCGTAGTAACCACTGCGAGAAACGTTCAGTAATCGACACATCATTCTGATGGAGTGTTGGCGGCTACGTCGCTGGATACATAGGTATCTCATTTCGACTCCTTGGCAAAGAACCTCGCCGCTTCTGCTAAAAAATCCCTCTCCTTTTTGACTTGTCCCAACTCGCGTTTCAGTCGTACTATTTCTTCATCCCGGCTGTTTCCTTGTCCGGGAAAGGCATCCTTACCGTCCGTTTTATACAGGTCTCGCCATCGCCGTAACTGTCTTGAGCTGATGCCGAGTTCTTCGGCCACCAATAAGTCGGTAACTCCTGGCTCATCAGCCCGCCTCAGTGCCTGTAGCTTAAACTCTTCGTTGTACCTCTTCCGTTTCCTCATGACGCACCTCCGCGTATAGTATTACGCTAATTAGGTGGTCCGTAAAACAGGGGTCAAACCACAAAGCAGAAGTCACGACAGTCTGGTTTAAGTATGACCAGTAGGCCACCTTCAACCTATAAAGCCAGCCAACTCAAATGAACCTTCTTTGCTCATCGCTGCTTCCCCGGTGTCGGCCAGCCTCATCACGCTTCAGTAGCGCCTCGATTACCATTCCATAATCACAGTCTTCACCGTGCCAATGTGGGATACAGGTTTTGGCATTCACGGCGGGTGCAGCGTGACGCAGTGCATCCGCAGGCGTTCCCGAGTAGACGTCTGGAAATTGGGGGAAGACTCTGGCTTGAATGTGCTTACCGGAGCGTGTGCTGAATATCAGGCGCTGCCCGGTTGCCGTTTTCTGTGCAGTGATCGTGAAGTCCCCCTGGTGGAGCTGACGGTGATGTGCACGGCACAGGGTAACGAGGTTGTCCAGGCTGGTCTCGCCGCCATCGGCCCAGTGTTTTATATGGTGCGCATCCACATATCGTGATTCACAGCAACCGGGCACGCGGCAGGTTTTATCCCTGATAGCCAGCGCCCGGGCAATAGAAGCTGGCACGGAGCGTGTGCGGCGCCCGATATTGAGTACCTGCCCTTGCTCATCTTCCAATACTGTGACCAAACTGGCATCGCAAGACAGACGTTTGGCCGTGCTGGGTGATACCCAGTGTTTATCCTCCATCTGGCAGTGCGGGTGTGCGGGGCTGGCCGCCTGGCCGTGCTCACGCAGGGTATTGATATCCACATGCAGCATAATCTGGCAGCGTTCGCTGCCCTTTAGGCCCTGGAACTGGGGATTCTGGTTGGCGGTAGCGAGAAAATGTTCAGCCATGGTGACCAGCGCATCGGCGCGAGTGTGTTGCAGCAGACTCTGGAAGTGTGAAGGATCTTCTTTCTCAATAGAACTGGAAAACGTCTCCGCGGGAACGTCTTTCTCGGATTCTTGCAACTGCCGCTGCTTTTCAAGCTGCATCGGTGTGGCCACGGCCTCGATGGCCTTGATCAGTAGAGTGCCAGCTTCGGGCGGCAGTTTGGCATGGATCACCCACATGTTGTCTTGGTCCTGGAAATAAACCAGCTTGCGCGTGTTTTCCTGTTCGCGTTCTTTCGCAGTTTCATTTGTTGTTTGTACGCTCTTGTATTTGGCGACAACCTTTTCGACATGGCTGGCGGTACCGTGTTGGGCGATCATCAACAGGAAGTCTTCGTTTTGCGGCGTGGCTACTCGAGTCATGGCGCGCACCTTTGAATAGCTTATCTTGCCACTGGCGAACGATGCGTCGATTAGCGGCAGCTGTGCGAGGCAGTGGGCCACCCGCACTTTCTCCCGGGCCGCCCCAAGGGCGATACCACATTGCCAGTTGAGCCAGTGGGCGCAGGAGCGTACTGTGCCGCCGCCACTCCAGCCCTTGCGCTGGTCAAATTCGGCGATGAGTGTGATCAGGGAATGATTGCCCGCATTCATCTGGCCCGCCAAAAGGGTGATTTTCTGGCCCAGTTCTTCATCGTAACTGAGGTGTTCCTGCACGGAAGAAAGTATGTGATGGCTCATAACGGCAACCTGCCAATACTGTATTTATGTACAGTATATTCTACTCTCAATGAACCTTACAAACAACGGATCTATGCTTGTTTTATAGGGGTTTCAGCCTATTTTTTGGAGGGGCAACCCGCTAATGCGTCGAGATACCAAGCGTGAAATGCCATCAGGGTCTGTTCGAACTCAGGGTGCAGCGGCCCGGGCTCGAAAAAGTGAGAATTCACCCCGGCGCTATTGCGCGAAATAATATACTCGTCTTCCAGCGTAGTGTTATGCCAGAGCCAGATGAGCTTGTCTTTATGATAATCCTCCCCCTCTACTGCGTCCCCGTTTACAAACCACACAACTTGCATGTCAGTTTCAGTAAGACTGCGCGGAATAAAGCGGTACAACACGCAGTGGTCCGGATAGTTAAGCATGGAGGTGAGCGGCCCCATCTGGAAGTCCCCCGCGCCGCCATCGTAACCACTTATTTGCCCCATTAGTGGCGCTACGGCCCGTCCGTCTTCGCTGCCCTTTAAGTAACCGTCAAATAATCCGTAGCGACTGTGGTGAACGCAGGTACCAAAACCCTCAGCCTCGGAAAAAATTCGTGTATGCGCTTTACCCATAGCTTCTACGCCAGTGACGGCTTCGGTGCGCGCCAGCATTGCTGACACAATAGGCTCTACATTTTCATAGCGGTCTTTGAGTGTGTGCATTTTGGCGTAGGCGCGATGAGAGGTGGCGCAGTGATAGCACTCCAGGTAATTCTCCAGACACAGCTTCCAGAAAGTCAGCGCCATCAGGGTCACAGTTTATGTAGATCATGCCCATAAACACTTCAACTTTTGCCGTCTTGAGGCCTAACTCACTCGGATCAAAGTCATCTCTACTTGCCATTTCCCGGGCGACACGCAAACTGCCATCCAAATTGAACACCCAACCATGATAGGGGCAAACAAAAGTCTTACGATTACCACTGGGCTCTTCACAAACTCTTGCACCGCGGTGGCGGCATATATTCATTAGCGCGTGTACTTTGCCGTCTGCGGAACGCGTAATGATGACAGAGTCTTCGCCTATTTCGAACAACTGGTAATCGCCCGGGCTGGGGATTTCCGAGACGTGTGCGGCGTAGATCCAGCTACGATAAATCAGCTGGGAGAGCTCAGTTTGATACACCACCGGGGAGCGGTAAAAGTAGGAGCTAATGGCATAGCCCGGTTTTTCCTGTTGCGCAGCAACCATAGTCGCAATTTTTTCTGCGCTGTCGGTGACGTCGGTTGCAATAAATTTTATCTGCGAGTCCTAGAAGGCCGGCGCCGGGGTCATACGTCGTCGCTCCGGATTAAACACTGCACTGTCGATAACTTTACACGGCGCCAAAACGCGGGTCCACTGCAGCTCTCTCTCGTAATAAATCTCAGCGACCAGTTCATCCCCTACTTGGCCGTGAGGCATTTCGAGCTGGGCGAAGGCCACATTGGACTTTGCCGTGGGACACCAGGCCGCAGACGTCACCGTGCCAACCTGTTTTTTACCTTTGAATATAAATGAATTGTGGGCGGGCTTGTTACCCTCTACATCGAGAATGACAAAGCGATAACGCGAGCCCTCTTTTTGCTCGCGCTGCAGTGCCTTTTTACCGTTAAAAACCGGCTTATTCATGTCAACCAACCAGCCGAGACCCAGCTCAAAGGGCGAACGTGAACGCCCCGGGCGCACGGCATCCTGAGCGGAAACAAAATCTACCCCGGCCTGCAAAAAACCAGTTTCGATACGGGCCAAGTTCAACGCAGATGAACCAATGGGCTTGATCATATAAGGTTTGCCCGCGGCAAATAGCTTGTCCCACAGGGCTTCGGCCTTATGTGGCGCAATCCACAGCTCGTAACCCAGGTCGCCAGTAAAACCTGTGCGACTTACCATCAGGTCCTCGCCTTCAAAATCGAAATGTGTAAGACCAAACGGCTTAAGCTCCTCGATAGCGTTCAGGCCCATGGCCTTGAGACAAGAGCAGGATGTTGGCCCCTGCACCGCCAGTGCAGCAACGCCATCACTTTCGTCATCTATATGCACATCGAAGCCCATGGCACACCAGCTTAACCAGTCCATTGCACGAGCATAGGAGCAGAGTCGATAGTCGCTTTCACCCAAACGAAAAATGGTGCCGTCGTCCAGTACCTGACCCGCGTCGTTACACCACACGGAATAGCCGACCCGACCCACCGATATCTTACTGATGTTGCGAGTCATTACACGGTCCAGATAAGCCTGCGCATCCGGCCCTGTAATACGATATTTATTCATAGGAGACAGGTCGAATACACCTGTTGTACTACGCACCGCGAAATACTCCAGCTCCACATCAAAATAGGCAGTAGGTGTGGTGTAGCCAGCCCAGCCGTCCCACTCGTTAATCTCAT
This sequence comes from Halieaceae bacterium, assembly GCA_016744355.1. Taxonomy (GTDB): domain Bacteria; phylum Pseudomonadota; class Gammaproteobacteria; order Pseudomonadales; family Halieaceae; genus JBALVT01. The sequence goes on along the minus strand of JADGEN010000018.1, from coordinate 42,322 downwards.
TTAGCGCTGCCACCCTTGAGTGAAAGGGCGTCTCCAGCATCATGATGTCGCCGTGTTTCCTGTTCATGCGTCAGCCCCCCTCTTAATTATTTCCTGTGCGGCGTTTCGCCCGGCCAAACCCATCACGCTACCACCGGGGTGCGAGCCTGCACCGCATAAATACAAACCGCCCACTGCCGTGCCATATTGGGTTGCACCGGGAAACGGTCGCATCATCATCACCTGGTCCAGACTAATTTCTCCGTGGTGCCAGTGTCCGCCCTTCATATGAAACTCGCGCTCCAGGTCTACAGGTGTAAGCAGCTCACTGGCTACAATGCGCTGGGAAATATCCGGCGCATAGGGACTGATGGCGTCTATCACCTGACGGGTAAAATGTTCTCTGTGAGCATCCCAACCACCGTTTAGATCGTAGGGAGCAAACTGCACAATCGCCGACAGCACATGCTTGCCCGCAGGGGCCAGTGTGTGGTCAGCAATTGTAGGGATACTGATATCGAGTGCCGGTGCCAATGACGACTCACCATATTTGGCATGGTTAAATGCACTTTCGATGTAGTCCATAGTCGGCGCAATAACCAAGCGCTGTCCCAACTGCGATTCGTCGAGACCACAAAATTGCGGCAAGCCATCCAGCGCTAAATGCAATTTGGCCACACCGCTGCGCATTCGAATTTGGCTCACCCGCCTGACCAGACCAGTCTCAACATTGCGATAACCCACCAGCTTTTCGAAGGTGGTCACCGGGTCAGCATTGGACACGATCAAAGGCGCTTCTATTACGTCACCTGTTGCGAGAGTCACTCCCACGGCACGTCCATCGCGCAGATTAATTTTCGCAACGGGAGTCGCGGTTCGAATTTCAACACCGACGGACCTTGCCGCTTCGGCCAGTGCAATGCCAACGGCACCCATGCCGCCTTTAACCTGTGCGGGCCCACGGTAGCCGTGTACGTCGCCAACGCGCCTATACAAATAACCAAACACCGTATTGGGTGAGCGCGGCCCCATGTGTGCACCCAATACCCCGTCAAAGCTCAATAGCGCCTTCAGTGCTTCGTTGTCAAAGTTCTCTTCCATCACATCGTACATATTGATCAGGGCAAGGCGCATGAGTTCACTCATGTCTTCACGGCCCATCATTTTCATTCCCAGCCCCAGCTTGATGAGGTTGAGGCGATCGGTGAAATTGGACTCCACAAGCTTCGGTGGCCGCACTGCAAAGGCCTTGGCTAATAGCCCAGAGAACTTCATGGTCTTGCGATGAAATTCGGTATAGGCCTGTTTGTCGGCAGCAGACACTGTATCTCCGGCAACACTATCGCCGCTGACGGTGACATGCTGTCCGTCGGCGGCGAGACCGATTGAGTTAAGGTCTGTTGCCGCGAGTGCCAGACCGTGGCGTTCAAGCGAAAGGTCTTTGCTTACTTGAGGGCTCAGGTGAGTCAGCCAGTGTGCACAGGAGGACACCTTGTAGCCGGGCGCAAACTCGCGTGTGGCAGCCGCGCCACCCAGCGTCTCATTCGCCTCCAGCACCAGCACGTTCTTACCTGCCTTGGCTAAATAAGCTGCACACACCAGACCATTGTGGCCACCGCCAACTAATACCGCGTCATACTTAGTCATCGGCATAGCCCTCTGGAACCGTGTTGGTTTGGTTCAGGTCGCGCAGTATTTCACGCGCTGCGTTGGCCCCGGGCGCAGACATTACGCCGCCACCGGGGTGTGTGCCCGAGCCGCACATATACATCCCCTGAACCGGTCCGCGATACTGTGCGTAGCCAGGGAACGGCCGGTTGAACAGCAACTGGTCAAAGGTGAGTTCGCCCTGAAATATATTGCCCTCGGTGAGCCCTACTTCCGCCTCAATTTCAGCCGGCGTGCGCGTTTCACAGTGCAGAATAAGGTCTTTGAAATCTGGACTGTAACGCCCAATCTGGTCCAGCACCGATTTTTCAAAGCCGGCCTTATCCTCGGCAGTCCACTCACCGCCGTTTATTTTAGGCGGTGCATACTGCACAAACACCGTCATCATATGCTTGCCTGGCGGTGCCAGGGTTGGATCGTTCTGACTGGGAATGAGCATATCGAGGTAGGGGTCTTTCGACCAGGTACCCGCCTTCCAGTCATCGTAGGCGCGCTCCATACGCTCCAGCGAGTCAGTGAAGTGCATGTCACCTACGCCCAGAGGGCTGCCTTTTTCAATGCCGTTAAAGGTGGGCAGACCATCCAGGGCAATATTGAGCTTGCCTGAAGAACCTCTTATCTTGAAATTCTCGGCCTTTTTCACCACATCAGCGGGCAAGTCTGAGGCGTCCATTACATCGAGGAAGGTACGTTTCGGATCGAGGTTGGATACCACAATATCGGCGTGGTATTCATCACCATTTTTAAGCGCCACGCCTACAGTTCTGCCGCCTTTTACCAAAATACGCTCTACGTCGGCATCGCATACAATCTCTCCGCCAAAGGATTGGTAGGATTTTGCCAGCGAGCCAGACACAGCCCCCATTCCGCCACGCGCAAATCCCCAGGAACCGACGTTACCGTCAACATCACCCATGTAGTGGTGTAATAGTACATAGGCCGTACCAGGGGAATAAACCCCCAAAGCGGTGCCTATAATGCCACTGCCCGCCAAATGCGCTTTGATCACGTCTGTTTCAAAATACTCTTCCAGATAGTCACCTACACTTTTGGTCCAGAATTTGAGGGTATCGGCCAACCCCTCCTCACCCAACGCAGTGAAGCTTCCGGCAAACTCTGCCAGATCTTTCAGGTCGCGCAATTTGAGCGAAGTGGGGTCGGGTGGACGGCGCAGAAGATAGGGGCGAATCAACCGGGTTTGTTTTTGTACATCGGCAGAATAGCGCTCGTAGGCATTGGCATCGCGTTTAGAGAAACGTGCCATCTCCCGGTGCTGACGCTCGTGATCAAAGTAGTTTCCAAAGTGGTCGCCGTTTTGCATGAACGTCACACCGCCGCCGTAGGGTACTACCTGCAATCCGTGTCTGGGCAATTCCAGGTCGCGCACAATTTCGGGACGCAGCAAGCTGCACACATAGGAACAGTTGGAGTAGGTCCAGTCTTTGTGTAATTCCCGACTGACGGTGGCGCCGCCGATATAACTGTTGCGTTCAAGCACCAGCACGTCGAGCCCGGCCTTAGCAAGGTAGGCGCCGTTGGAGAGACCATTATGACCCGCTCCAATGACGATGGCATCGTATTTCTTCACCCGATTCTCCGCTTATTGAGAAAAGCTGCCACCGACTGTGACATCGGCCGAAATCATGCCATGCGCGTGCCGCACTGTCCATCATGGAATGAACAGTCATTCAGTTAAAGCAGACTGAGGCTAGGCGTTAGTCTTCAACATCAAACGGGTAAATGTGATGGCGTTGTGGTCAGTGGTATCCCGCTCGGGTTCTTCAGCCAACTCGATATTCGGAAAACGCTTAAACAACTCGCTGATAGTGAGATAAAGCTGACGTTTGGCCAGAGCGGCGCCAATACAGAAGCGTGGGCCGTAACCAAAAAGAACATCGGGGTTAAACACACGTTTAACATCGAAAGTCTCGGGGTCATCATAATACTCGGGGTCATGATTTTTCAGGTGCGGCATCATTAACACCATTTGACCCTTGCTCACTTTCTGGCCGAGTATGTCCATATCCTCGGGGGCATAGCGGGCAAAACCCATTTTCGACTGGGTTGACCAGCGGCTTATTTCACTGAAGGCATTGGAAAAACTATCCGCAGTTTCCAGCGCAGCTGGAATTTGTCCCGGGTTTTTAAGCAGAGCATACACCGACCACTGCTGGGCAACCAATGTGGTATCGGAACCTGCGCCGATAAGGGCGAGTACCAGGGTAATAATATCCCACTCCTCAAATCCGTCATTTTCCTCCTCAACCTTCAACAACACGCTGAGAAAGTCATCCTGCACCGGTGCTGCTCTGCGCTCTGCAATCACTTGCTTTAGTATCTCAATTGCCTGGTTGCTATCCTCCCTGGCCTTCGCGCGCCGTTCATCGGATATGGTGGGGTTCCAGGTCTCGGTAAACGTGAGGATCACTTGCTTGATTTGTGGCCAGTATTTTTCCGGCACCCCTATAGTGCGGGTGATGGAGATAAAGGGGATTTCCTGTGCTATTTTCTCTAGATAATCAAAACTCTCCGGTTCACCCAGTTCGTCAAACAATTTTTGCACATCCGGCTCAATGCGCTTCTGAATAGCATCAACGACATTACGCGAAAATGCCGGCGCTGTGACGCGCCGCACCAGACGGTGATGATCGTGATCTGCCACCAGCGAGTGACCAATCAGGGCCCGCTCAAAATTACTCCATTGGTCCTGCGGAGGACGCTGGGGAGCAAACTCCCAGTCGTAAAAGTCTGAAGACAAATACTCCCGCTTCCAACAATCCATGATGTCGGGCATGCGCGTCATGATCCAGGCCTGCCAGGGCTCGTACCACACCAATTTCCCCCGCTTTGCCAGCGCCAGACATTGAGGCGTGGGGTTCACGCTGTATTTCAACGAATTGGGGTCGTATAGTTCTTCAATGGGCTGCAAGTTCTGCTCTGGCTGATTCATAGTGGCGCAATTCCTGCTTGGAGTTAGCTGTTAGGTAAAACAAGACTGTAGCCTATGTTTCGCGCTGGTAGAAGCGAGCACTATCGATTTCACATCAGGAGGTTTCACCGGGTGAACAAAACCGACAGTGGTAAAGTTTACTAAACTGTTCACTGCGTACGACCCTGCACCGGGCCGCTCTGTACAGGTAAGCTATAAGCTGTATTAACAACTAATCAATTAAGGCATATACATGGACATTTTCAACAATAAAATCGCTGCGGTAACCGGTGGAGCGAGTGGCATAGGCCGCTCATTGGTCAAAGAGCTGCTGGCCGCGGGCGCCAAAGTAGTAATAGGCGATGTAGAACAGGCCGCCCTGGACCGGGTTACGGCAGAATTTGCCGATGCCGGCGAGATTATGGGCGTAGTGACCGACGTATCGAGCGCCGACTCTGTGAATGCCTTTGCCGACAAGGTGTACGACACTCACGGTGCCTGCCATTTCCTGTTTAACAATGCCGGAGTTGCAGCCCCCTCGGCCAATGTGTGGGAAACAACAGCCAACGACTGGTTATGGGTTCACGGCGTTAATGTTCACGGTGTTATGCATGGCATACGGGCATTTGTGCCGCGCATGATCGCCTCTGGTGAAGCGGGTCATGTCATTAACACATCCTCCGGTGATGGTGGCGTGTCTCCCCTGCCCTACCAGTCGGTCTACGCATCCAGCAAAGCGGCAGTTTCGTGTATTACCGAATGCCTGGCCGCGCAACTGCAAACTGAGGAAACGAATCTTGGCGCCTCTATTTTCTACCCCTCTGGCGGTCTGCTGGACACAGGCATCTGGACCACCGACAGAAACCGGCCCACAGACCTCGCAAGGGAAAAGCCCTATGACCCTGTGCCTAGCGTGCAGGACTTTCAGAAAGCCGCAGAAGCGGCAGGCATGAAAATGCCGGTGCAAGACCTGGATGAACTGGCCCGCTATGCTTTGGAAGGTATCAGGGATAAACGCTTTGTGATTATGATTGGACTGGAGGGCGCCGAAGCCACACTGCAGGAAAGGGCTGCCCGGATTGGGCGTGCAGAACTGCCCATTGACCTGGCCAGTGTGCCACAGTTGTAGCCTGCCTAAGCCTGGCATGGCTGCGGTTGTGCAGCCATGCCATCTCCCCTTGGTGAATAGGTGACGCTTCGATTATCATAGCGACACATATTCCCATCTTCCAGCAGGACCTTTTTTGGAAAATAGCACCCAAGCCCCTCTGCCAGAAGGCAGTCTGCTAGCCGCCCTGGACCTGGGCAGCAATTCGTTTCACCTCATTATCGCCAAAATAGAACACGGAGAGATGCGCCCGGTAGAAACACTGGCCGAGAAGGTACAGTTGGGCGCCGGACTTCACGCGGGCGTACTGTCTGAAGAGGCAATGGAACGCGGCCTCGCCTGTCTCACTCGCTTTGCCCAACTGCTCGAAAGCGTAGAAGTTGATCGCATAAGGATTGTGGGCACCAACGCTCTGCGCGTCGCCAGAAATCGCTGGGAATTTACCCTGCGTGCCAGGCAAATTCTGGGCGTGGGCATAGATGTCATCTACGGTATAGAAGAAGCAAGACTGGTTTATCTGGGCGTGGCGCATTCGCTGGCCGACGACGCCCAATCCCGTCTGGTTATCGACATAGGCGGCGGCAGTACCGAGTTTATTATTGGTGAGAAATTCGAACCCAGGCAAATGGAAAGCCTGCAGATGGGCTGCGTATCCTACAATGCGGAGTTTTTTCCAGACGGGCTGATCGACCGCTCGCAATACAGGCGAGCCTACAATAAAGCCCGCATCGAAAGCACTCGCATTCGGCACAAATATCACAGTGGTCACTGGGTGGAGGCTATCGGTTCATCCGGCACACTGCAGGCAATCGAAACCATTCTCATGCTTCACGGCTGGTCGGAAGGCGGTATAAACCGCAATGGGCTGAAGGAACTGGAGAATGCACTGCTGGACTTCGATGCCATGGAGGAGATTGAACTCGAGGGGCTTGGGGCATCCAGACGCGGTGTAATTATCTCCGGAGTTGCAATTATCAGCGCACTATTTGACACGCTCAACATCGAGAACATGCGAGCATCAAAGGGCGCATTACGAGAAGGCGTGCTGTATGACTTGCTGGGACGCCTCACCCATGAAGACGTGCGCGAACGCACCTGTAATGCACTGATTCAACGCTATAACGTCGACCAGGACGCCGTTGCTCTGGTGGAGCGCCGAGCACGGATTTTATACACCGCCAGTCGTATTAGCTGGCAATTGGGAAATGATGACTGGGACTTATTGCACTGGGCAGTACGCACCTATGAAATCGGCATGGCCATCTCGCACAAACACTACAATCGGCATTCAGCCTATTTGCTACGCAATGCCGATTTACCTGGATTTTCACAGCAGGAGCAAGAGTATCTCGCGGTGATCGCGCTTACGCACAGGGGTAAGCTCAGCGAAGAATTATTTTCGGACATACCTGAGCAGGAGCAGCCCCGTCTATTTCGGCTTACCGCTATTTTACGTTTGGCGGTACACTTTAAATATGCAGACGAGCTGGAATTATTACCCGAATTTACCATTACGGTCAGCGAACAGTCACTGGGTCTGGGCTTTCCTGAGGGTTGGCTAGAGCAGCACCCACTCACCTACAGTGAGTTAAAACAAGAACAAATAATGCTAAAGAGAATTGGCCTGACCCTGCAGTTGAGCTAGGAAACCAATAGCCCATTTTAGAGTGTTAAGAAGCTCAACTCTTTGGAAGCCCCGGATAGCTTCCATTAGTCAGTCAACGTTAAGTATTCAAGGTTTGTTAATAGAGACAGGGCCTGCTCCCGGGAGTCTCCGCAGATAGCGGGTTCAGCCTGGAACTTAGCGCACAATGCAGGGCGTTCCGAGCTACCAAATAATAGGCAGCTGTTATTGTCGTCGAGCTGGATGCAACGAACACCGGCCGGCTTACCGCTTTCCATACCGGGAATGGGACTGTTAATTGAGGGCGCTATACAGCAGGCACCGCAGTGGGAACGACATTGCACGGTATAAGCTCTGTGTTGATTAAATAGTACTTAGCTTAACCGAGTGCATCCCGGCTTGGCAGCACTATTAAATCCTGTCCTCTACCAATTTACCGCGACGAAAGTGCACATAGGGACCCTCGTCTTCCGGCGAATGCCCCTGCTCTAATCTCCGTTCGACCTCGATTAGAATAGAGCGCGTTATATGCGGTAGATCCAGTTCTTGTGCATCGCGCAAAGAGACCCAGTGAATACCCAATAGCTCGCCCGACCCCTGCGGCGCTTCGTGCACATCACCCTGAATCAAGTTTGCATTGGCCATAAAAAAACGCGCATCAAAACGACGACTGCGATAAGGCGGAGTGATCGCCCTGGCGATCAAATGCAGGGTATCCAGACGAGGATTGATGTCGTGCTGAAGAAATTGGCGCCACTGAGGTGAGCGGGTTTTTAAAGTGGGAGTATCGGGTTCACCCAGAACTAAACCGGTCTCCTCGTAGGTTTCTCGGATAGCAGCCATAGCCAGTGCTCTCGCCCGGGACTCTGAGCAGTGTTTTACCAGGCGTTTTAATACGGCCGGGTGAAGATCATGGGGGGGTTTTAGCCTACTATCTCCGGGATCAACTTTACCCCCGGGAAAGACAAACTTATTGGGCATAAACTTGTGTCCGGCGGCCCGCTTCCCCATTAAAACTTTAGGGCCGTCATCTCCATCGCGCACCAAAATTAAGGTAGCAGCATCCTTAGGCTTAACTGCACGGCCGCCATCGCGGTATTCTCCCTGAGACATATATTGACTAATCTTTCCCACTCCTGACACTACGAGGCCTGACTGGAATCAAGCCTTTTAACGACGTTAATAAGCATCGTAAAGTAGCGACCAATTCAAAAATTAGCAAGCAACGGGAAAGGGGCTGATATCGTGTCCCTCGAGATGAGCCCTTATGGAGAATCCAAAGTACAACCTACCGGAATGTTACAAAATTACATCATTATGATATTTCTGTAGCCAATGGTTACTATAATGTGCTTTTATTACATTACTGACAAACAGCTCGCTTACTGCCATGGTTTCCAATGCATTCTGAGATCACCCGAATCACGACCGACATCGAAACACGCAGTCGCAAGCTACGTGACGACTATCTCGCCATGATCGATGATATGAGCGTCAACCCAATCGACCGAACACGTCTGAGTTGTGGCAATTTAGCTCACGGATTCGCGGCCTGCTCAAACGAAGAAAAGTCAGTGATCAAAATGATGAATGCCGCCAATGTCGGCATCATTACTTCCTACAACGACATGCTCTCGGCACACCAGCCCTATGCTGAATATCCCGCTCAGATCAAAGCTGCTGTACGCGCCATGGGAGGCACCGCGCAGGTAGCCGGCGGCGTCCCAGCAATGTGTGACGGCGTCACCCAGGGCCAGGATGGGATGGAGCTGAGTTTGTTCAGCCGCGATATCATCGCCCAGAGCACCGCCATCGCCCTCTCCCACCAGATGTTCGATGCAGTACTGATGCTTGGAATCTGCGACAAAATTGTTCCGGGGCTGCTGATTGGCGCCCTGCAGTTTGGTCACCTACCGGTAATGCTGGTCCCCGCGGGCCCCATGCCCTCGGGCCTACCCAACAAAGAAAAAGTGCGCATCCGGCAGCTTTATGCCGAGGGTAAGATAGGCCGGGACGAACTGCTTGAAGCTGAGAGTGCCTCCTACCATTCTGCAGGAACCTGCACCTTTTACGGCACGGCCAACACTAACCAGATGATGCTCGAGGCCATGGGCCTGCAATTGCCCGGTAGTTCCTTCATCAATCCTGACACCCCACTACGTGATGCTCTGACGCAATTTGCAGCGCAGCAGATAACTCGCATCACAGCGCTGGGGAATGACTACCGACCGCTGAGTCAAGTTGTCGATGCCAAAGCTCTGGTCAATGCGCTGGTCGCGTTGCTGGCATCCGGAGGGTCTACCAATCACTGCATCCACCTGATCGCGATCGCGCGGGCCGCCGGTTATGTAATGAACTGGACTGATTTTGACGCCTTATCACAGGTTACACCGCTCATGGCAAAGGTCTACCCAAACGGCAGCGCAGATATCAATCACTTTCATGCAGCTGGTGGGACTGGCTGTCTGTTTCGTAGCCTTCTCGACATGGGCCTGATGCACCCTGATGCCAACACCTGCTTCCGTCGAAATTTTGCCGACTTCGCTGTAGAACCCACGCTGAGCGAAAGCGGCCTGCAGTGGCAACCGGCACCGCAATCCAGTCTCGATCCAGAGGTAATCGCCGCACCAGCAAGCCCGTTTGCCATGGAAGGCGGTGTCAGGTTACTGACGGGTAATCTTGGCCGTAGCGTCATCAAGGTATCGGCGGTAGCTAATGAACACTACGCAGTACGCGCAGCAGCTATCGTCATCGATTCGCAGAACGATCTCAAGGCCCTGTTCGACGCCGGCGAACTCGATCGCGACTGTATTGTAGTGGCACGGTTCCAGGGGCCTGCTGCAAACGGGATGCCAGAATTGCACAAACTCACTCCCATGCTAGGCGTGCTCCAGGATCGTGGCTATCATGTGGCCCTGGTTACAGATGGGCGCATGAGCGGCGCATCAGGCAAAGTACCCGCCGCCATTCACCTGTCTCCAGAGGCCGTTGCTGGCGGCATGATTGCCCGTATTGAGACTGGCGATATGATTTCTCTGGACGCCCACACCGGCAGCCTATCTCTGGAAGTAGACGACGCAACCCTGAAGCAACGTACTGCGGCAACGCCACCCATAATACCTGGCACGGTAGGACGTGGTATTTTTGCTGGTAGCCGCGCCCGTGTCGGGGACGCCGAGAGCGGTGCCAGCACCCTCTTTGCAGACTAACGCTCTCGGACCATCACAAGGAACGAACTTTATGGATCCAGTCGATCTGATTATTTTTGGCGCATCCGGCGACTTGTCGGCACGAAAGCTGTTTCCCGCGTTATTCCAACTCGACCAGGCTGGCCTGTTACAGGCCGACCTACGTATCGCCGCGATCGCGCGGGATGACATTTCGCTGGAGGTATTTCTGGAAGGCCTGCGCAAGCGCATGACTTCCTATATGGGCGACAACGCACCGGACGATGAGGCCTGGGCGCAGTACAGCCAACGGATCATTTACAGCCACGCTGATTTCTCTGCTGTTGAAAACTACGGCAAGCTGAAAGGCTGGCTCGATGATAAACGGACCAGTCTGTTTTACCTCGCTACACCGCCCAGCCTTTTCGCGCCGATTTGTGAACACCTCAATAGCGCCGACTGCCTGACGGGTGACTGCCGCATTGTGCTGGAGAAACCGATCGGTGAGAACCTGGAGTCATCGCGCAAGGTCAACGAAACCCTCGCTAAGTATTTCGATGAGCGATCTATCTATCGTATCGACCACTATCTGGGCAAAGAAACCGTGCAGAACTTACTGGTGCTGCGCTTCGCAAACCGCTTCGTTAACTCGCAGTGGGACCAGAGCTGCATCGATCACGTACAAATCACAGTAGGAGAAGTGGTTGGTATCGAAGACCGTTGGTCTTACTACGACAAGGTGGGCCAGTTACGCGACATGGTTCAGAATCACCTGATGCAACTGCTATGCCTGGTAGCAATGGAGCCACCGAACTCACTGGAAGCCGAAAGCATCCGAGATGAAAAAGTAAAGATTGTAAAAGCCCTACGCCCAATCGACGATACGACGGTATTGGACCATGTGGTGCGCGGACAGTACGCCCAAGGCTGGAGCAATGAGAACGTTGTACCGGGCTATCTCGAGGAGCCGGGTTGCAAGTCCGAAGCCAGCGACACCGAAACCTTTATCGCCATCAAAGCGCACGTGGACAACTGGCGTTGGGCGGGCGTGCCGTTTTATCTTCGTACTGGCAAACGTCTGGCCGAAAAAGTCACTGAGATCATCATTCACTACAAGAACCTACCCCACAACATCTTCGGTGGCGGAGCCAGTATTCCCAACACTCTGATCATCCGGCTGCAGCCCAACGAAGGCATCGAAATGACTATGGTGTCCAAACGCCAGAGCTTGAAGGAAAAGCTGTCACTACAGAATCATACGCTTAACCTCGACTTCCGCGACGGCAATGATGGCGATCGCATTCCCGACGCATACGAGCGCCTGTTTCTGGACGCTATTAACGGCGATCAGTCGCTGTTCGTGGGACGAGAGGAGATCGAAGAGAGCTGGCGCTGGTGCGACGGCCTGATCACCGCCTGCAAATCACAAGGTATTGATACCAAGCCCTACCACGCTGGCTCATGGGGTCCAGCCAAGGCAGAAATTCTCATAGAAAAGGACGGGCGTAGCTGGCATGCCTGAGCAAACTTTTGTAAACCCTTCGGAACTTGACGCCGCCCTTGCGGCCACCGTTGTTTCCAAACTGCAGTCAGCGATAGACACACGTGGCGAAGCCTTCTTTGTTATCTCGGGCGGCGGTACGCCCAAGGGGCTGTTTGCCCGTCTGGCAGTATCCGAGCTGGCATGGGAGAAAGTGACGGTACTACTCGCTGACGAACGCTGGGTTAGTCGCGACCATACTGATTGCAATGAGCGTATGGTCCGGGAGCACCTGATAGTCGAGCAGGCCCGCGATGCGCAGCTGCTTTCGCTAATTGATGGTTACCCGGATACGGCTGCAAACCTGGTGAAAGTCAAACAACAGCTTGCAGACATCGGCTCATTTGACGTGGTCATCCTGGGCATGGGACTCGATGGGCATACGGCATCGCTATTCCCGGATGCGCCAGAACTGGTGGTCGGTCTGGAGACAGCTGAACCCGCTCTAATGACATCGCCAAAGTCAGCCCGCCACGCCCGAATAAGCCTATCGAGACAGCGCCTGAATGATACGCGCTTCGGTATCATCCATATTGTCGGCGAGGAGAAGCGTGTTGTTTTGAGAGATGCTGTGGCAAGCGAGGATCGCCTGGCCTACCCCATCCTGAACTTCCTCACCAACGAAAGTCCTTTTACAGTCTTTTTTGCGCCTTAGGGATACGGAACCCCCATGGATGATTCAACTTTGTTAAGTACAATTAGCGCCGCGCTACCTAAGCTGAAAAAGTCAGAGGCAAAAGTTGCCAAAGTCATTCTGGAAGATCCCGACACAGCCACCCGTTCGAGCATAGCCGTACTTGCAGCTGCCGCCGGTGTCAGCGAGCCAAGCGTCAATCGGTTTTGCAAGCGCTTTGGGGCGGGAGGTTTTCCCGACTTCAAGTTACGACTTGCCAAATCACTGGTGTCGGGCGTGCGATACATGAGCCGTGCAGTGGAAATGAGTGACGATGTCGAGACCTATCCGGGAAAGCTGTTCGACAACACCGTCAATGCGCTGGTACAGGCGCGCGAGACGCTGCCCACCTCGGCGATTGCAGAGGCGGTGGACTACCTCGCGCAAGCTAAAAGACTTCTGTTCTTTGGCTTGGGTACCTCAGCAGCCGTCGCCAAGGATGCTGAGCACAAGTTTTTCCGCTTCAACGTGCCCGTGTCCACCTATGAAGATCCCTTGATGATGCGCATGATGGCCACATCGGGCGGCGTCGCCGACGTGTTTTTCTTTATCTCTCACACAGGCCGAACAAAAGTGCTGGTGGAAGCCGCCGCAATGGCGCGCGAAACAGGCGCTATTGTTATCTCTTTAACCTCGGCCAACTCAGCGCTAGCGAAACAAAGCCACTGCACCATTGAACTGGCGGAGTCAGAAAATACAGAGGAATATTTACCGATGACTTCCCGCATCGTACAGCTGGTCATTATCGACACACTGACGACAGGGGTCACGCTTAAGCATGGAGAGAAGCTACTGCCACATCTAGCGCGCATCAAGGAGAGTCTTCAGGACACGCGTTTCCCAAGCGAGGAAGAGTAGCTTTACCAGGCCTAGTAGAGGTTATCTTCGTAGCTGCGTTCCAATTGCTCCTGGACAAGCTCCTCCGTGACCTCCGGCGAATCAATCTTGTTCGCCACCCCCCTGGCAAGTAGTGAGTCGTTGTACTCAGTCCACTTCTCTGGTTTCCACATTTTGGAACGAATCATGGCTTTACCGCAATGGAAGAAACACTCTTCAACCTGAACGTGCACACAAAGGGTCGCGGGCTTGCCCTGGGCACTTAGTAAATCAAGCCACGCAGGGTCATTGGATATAACCGCGCGGCCTTTTACCCGCAGTGTTTCCGTCATATTTGGCACGACAAAAATCAGCCCGATATTGGGATTGGATAAAAGGTTTCGGTATCCATAGGCCAGCTTGTTACCGGGGCGATCGGGTATCAGCAGACTTCCATCTTCCTCAATATGCACAAAGCCCGGCGCATCACCCTTGGGCGACACATCGATCAGCCCTCGTGAATCAACGGTCGAGTAGAAAACCAGCGGCGAGCGCTCAATAAAAGTATGCATCGCATCGTTAAGCGAATCACAGACTTTCTGCTTTACGATTTCGCTGGGTTCACCCAAAATATCCGACAACTGGTCTTCCCGGGTAATGATGTAGTCATTGTTCACAAGAAGTTCTCCTGAACTGTTTCGTGTAGGCTCCCACACACGGCCACTGAACCTTGCCTGGAAAATCGCCGGAAAAAGCGAATCCAATTATGGCATAGTTATCCTAAATCGGTATCGGGCTATTTGGTGGATATTTCCACGCAGCTACCGAAAGAGAATCAGCCTTTGTGTACAGGATGAACGCCCGCCCTACGCTTACGTGAATATATCGCCAGCCTGAGCGGTGGCGAACCTTTGATGGGTCGAAGTCCGGGGCCATCCAAGTGGACACTAGCCATAGGCTCCACGTACAAACAGTAACTTGACTCATTCATACTTTTAATTTACGGTAACATTGTTTCCACATACTTAAAGTAAAACACATGCACTCACTATTATCGAGAATTCTATTTCCCTTCACGATGGCTGCGTCTGTCGGTGCCACTTACTGGCTTTACGATAGCAAGGGGTATGACCCCGAAATTGCCGCCGTTATTATGACGATCGCCGCAGGGCTATGGATATGGGCTTGGGAGTTCATTCTGCCCTACCGTGCTCATTGGAATAAAAGCGATGGCGACCTCGGCACAGACGCCATTCACCTTACTGTTAGTGGCTTATTAACCAAATTCATTAAGCCGCTCTACATCTTTTTGCTTATACCCGCAGTAGGATTCCTTGGTTCCCGTTTTGGCAGCGACGAGTTATGGCCACATCACTGGAACCTTGTTGCGCAATTGGCGCTTGTTTTAGTTCTATGTGAATTTGGTCGCTACTGGTTTCACCGCTTTGCACACAGCGTACCGTGGCTGTGGAACCTTCATGCCGTGCACCATAGCCCTAACCGTTTATATTGGTTAAACGCCGGTCGCTTTCACCCGCTAGAACGTTTCTATTTACAGATACCCGAGCTGTTGCCTTTTATTTTACTCAATCCATCCGAACCAATTTTAATGATGTATTTGGTACTGAACTCGGCTCACGGCTTTTATCAACATGCCAACATTCAAACACGTATAGGCCCATTGAATTATGTATTCTCGATGTCAGAACTACACCGCTGGCACCACTCCAAAGTGATCGAACAATCAGACAATAACTTTGGGAACATTCTCATTCTCTGGGATTTAGTCTTTGGTACTTTCTATTTGCCGAGAGATAAAGAGGTAGGGTCGATTGGTCTGCTCAACCCAGATTACCCCAAAAACTATATTGGCCAAATTATCGCGCCATTTCAGCACCGCCGCGACAAACCTGCCGATTACGACGAACGCAAAGAGTTTTACCACGCGCAAGTATTGGCTGAAAAATAACGACTCTTTAAGCCAAACTCCATAACCTATCGGGATACTGCAATGAAGTTTATTAAAGGCTACGCGGCCTTTGTCGCTGTTCTACTAATTGTTGGCGAAACTTGGGTAGTACTCAGCACCAGTAAGTACTGGCCCCTGTCGATTGACGATTACATCGCCTGTAGCGGCCTAATCATATGCGCCATCGCTATAAAGAATGCACAGCACTTGCCGTGGCTGATGGGGATATGGATGTTTATGTTCGGCAACATTTACGCCATGCTATTCAGCCGCCTAGACCCTGTTAGTGGTACCGGCGAGAGAATTGAATTACTCATAGGCCTCCTGGGTATCATCTTCATTGGAATAGTTTCGAGCACCTATACATGGCGAAAAAACCTGCACAGCAATAGTAATTAGGAACTAATTGTGGCTGAGGACAAGCGCAAGATTAAACAAGAAACCTTGGAGAAACTGCGCAAAACCATTCTAGCTATTTTTTCCAACGGCGAGTACCACGAAGCGGGAATACGTGAAATTTGTAAGCGCGCTAAAGTTAGCCCGCAGACTATTTACAAATATTTTGGCAATAAAGAAATGCTCTTGATTAGCTGCATGGAAGGCGATTTGAACCGCCTGTTTGACCATGTACTAACAGCTCTGCCAGAAGCTAGTAATCCGCTAGAAAAACTGCAGTTATTTGCCTCTACATCAGCCGAATTCTATGCAGCGGAGCCCGAGGTTTCGCGCATCATTTTTCAGAATATTCCCAACATCTATTGGGTAAAAAGACGCTCTAGTAGTCTAGAGAAATATCAAAGCTTACTAATGAATTTACTAGTGGAGGCAAAAAAGGAAGGACATTTTACAAAGCAGCAAGATCTTAATCTGGTGTTCGATATTTTCAGCGGTGCATTCAACCGTATGATGCTGAGATGGGTAAGCGAAGATTTTTCCGGCGACATCGTCAAACAAGGCAAAGACCTTTCGACAATGATAATGGAAATAGCATCTTAGCTTTGTGACTTCGATTTGCTGCGTAGCTGCGGCATTGAATTTTTCCCTGTCAACGTCCAAAGCACTGAAGTGAGGCTTCCTACTTTTTAAATACCGTGCGCCCTTCTTTTATGGTTTCCAGCACCACAACATCCTTTATTTTCCCTGGGTCTATTTTCAAGGGGTTTTCATCAAGAATTACAAAGTCTGCTTTTTTCCCCACTTCGATAGAGCCCTTACTCCCCTCCTCGAAATATTGGTAGGCGGCGTCTATTGTCATTGCCCTTATGCCTTCCATTACGGTGGCCTGCTGTTCGACTCCCAGCACCTTGCCACTGCGGGTTTCGCGGTTGGCCGCTGACCACAGTAAACGCATCATATCAGGGGGAACAATGGGGGTATCGTTGTGTATGGTGTAACGCAGCCCCTTGTCGGTACTGGACCTCAAGGGACTGATTCTAGAGGCGCGCTCCACGCCGAAAACCGAGTCCCGATGCCAGTCTCCCCAGTAAAATGTATGGACTACAAAGTATGACGGGATGATGTCCTGGGCAACCATCTGGTCTATCTGATCTTCGCGTACGGTCTGCGCATGTATCATCACAGAGCGCCGGTCTCCCTTGCCGTATTTTTCGTTTGCGGCCATCACCGCATTAATCATCTGGTCCGAAGCGGCATCGCCGTTGGCATGAGCCAGCACAGGAACATCATTGGTATAGGCATAATCAAAAAATCCGGCGACCTGCTCATCTGTGAGGGTTGGATAGCCAACATAGTCCTCGGCTTGGCCGTGGGGTGGATGTAGATAGGGCTTGGTCAACCAGGCGGTCTTTCCCTGAGGAGAGCCGTCGAGTACCAGCTTGATCCCACCGATCCGGAAATGTCCCTGATAATTTTTTGAGGGCGGATACTCCTCCAGTTTGTCCTTCATGTAGGGTGCAAAAGCATAGGCAACCACATCCAGGTACAACAAACCCTGCTTGCCTGCGGCCTTTAACAGCTCAAACTGCTCCGCCATGTTCGCTCCGTCCTGAACGGTGGTAATACCATTGCTGGCATAGTACTGCTGGGTGGCATCAAACAGTGCGAGCATATCGTCGGGCTTGGGCTGGGGCATGGCAAACCGGACCAGACCTGCCGCAGTTTCCTCGAGAACGCCATCAGGCTCGCGACTACCCGCAATACGGCGAATAATACCGCCCTGGGGGTCTTCAGTCTCTGCGTTAATCCCCGCGAGCTCCAGGCAGCGAGAGTTACAGGTAGTGAAATGGCCAGAAACGTGCTGCAGTGCAATTGGAAGCTCGGTAGAAACCTTATCCAGATCTGCTTTAGTGGGATGGCGTTGCTCGGCTAACAAAGAGTCATCGTAGCCCCAGCCGGTCAACCAGGACTGATCCGGCATTTTTTCCTGGTGCTCCCTGAGCAGAGTAAGAATATCCTCAATGGTATTGGCCGGACCCACCGGCGGCGAGGAGACATTAGCCGATGTCTGCATTTGGTTGGTCATGCTGATATGGCCGTGTGCGTCAATTAGCCCGGGAAGCAGTGTTTTTCCGAGTAAATCTCTGGTTTCAGTATTATTTCCAGACGCGGCCTCCACCGCAGTGCGAGTTCCCACTGCCAAAATTTCACCATCGCGTACCGCTACCGCGTCCGCTGACGGCTGTGCCGTATTCACAGTGACAATATCAGCATTAACATACACTGTAGTCAGCGGAGCCTCAGGTTCCGACTGAATCATGGCAGCGTTACTCTGGGCACTGGCCGGATCCTTACCACACGCCGTCAGGGCGAATGCTAGAATTGCTGTTACTACAGCCGCCCTATTTGACTTATTCATTATATTTTCCTGTTTGTTATCGATCACTTCCGTCTGCGATGTATCCCCAGGCAGGATCAAGTTAAGTTTCTGTGACCAAAGATAAACTAGCTTCGCATCTTGAGCAAATGCGCTACCCCCCTTATTGAAGGCACTGGTCCCAGGGTTCGGGAGTCCTTTGCATGACGAATTAGTAATTTCTCCACACCCAGAAGAGCGCAGATGTCTATCAATTTGACCTATGTGGTTCTGTCCGAATCTCATCCAACCACTACTATAAGCGCTTACTGACCATTGTTCAGGAACGCTTTGATGTCCAGCCACTACCTTCACTTAATGTCACCCGCTGAAATCGGCGGAATGAAATTACGCAACCGTATTGTGTTGGCCGCTATGGGGTCAAACTATGCCAGCGAAGAGGGGCACTGCACAGAGCAACTAAAAGCCTATTATGAAGCACGAGCTAAAGGTGGAACTGGCTTAGTCGTGCTCGAAACGTCGGCCGCTTGCTGGCCAAACGGTTCAACCATGCCGAATACTGTTGGTTTTTCCAAAGATGAATTTTTACCGGGCCTGCAAGATCTCGCCGAGCGCGTTCACAGCCACGGTGCAAAAATTGCCGCGCAGCTCAACCACGGTGGAAAAATGGCTCAGGAAGACACCGCCGCGGGTAGACCTCTGTTTGTTCCTTCGTTAATGGAGAAAGCGAGCAGCGACATGTTCAATGTGTTGACGCCCGACGAAGTGGGTAACTTCATTAAGGCCGCAGGCCCCGACGGCAAAGGTCCGCAATATCATGTAATGACGATTGATGACATCAAAGCGATGGTCGCGGACTTTGCCGCAGCATCAAGGCGGGCAAAAACAGCCGGCTTCGATGCCATTGAAATTCATGCGGGGCACGGCTATCTACTGGCCACTTTTTTATCCCCTGCCTACAATAAACGTACAGACCAGTATGGTGGCTCTAGAGAGAATCGCGCGCGTTTCCTGTGCGAGATCATCACTGCCATTCACAGTGCATGCGGTGAAGACTTCCCCATTCTGGTACGTTTGGATGCCAAGGAATATCGCATAGAGGGCGGTATTGAACTGGATGACTGTGTAGAGACCGCTCGCTTGTGCGAGCGCGCTGGCGCCAGCGCCATCGATGTAAGTGCCTATGGTAATGTCGCCCATTCCATTGCATTTACCGAAGCACCCCTGGTGCATGAGCCTGCGGGCTTTGTACCCTTTGCCAAAGCGGTTAAGCAGGCGGTCTCAATTCCCGTTATTGGTGTTGGCAGGATAGCGCCCGATGTCGGTGAGCGCTGTATTGCCGCGGGTGATTTCGATTTTCTGGCCATGGGACGCAAACTTTTGGCTGACCCCGAACTTCCCAACAAACTGGCCGCGGGCGAAGCACAAACCATCCGTCCGTGTATTTATTGCTATGTGTGCGTAAGCAAAATATTCATCAATCAGCCCATGTGCTGCGCTGTCAATCACAATACCGGCCGGGAACATGAAGGCGACATTATCGCCCGCTCAAGCACCAGCGAGAAGTTCCTCGTGGTCGGCGGTGGCCCGGGCGGAATGGAGGCTGCACGACTGCTCGCACTCAAAGGTCACCAGGTGAGTTTATGGGAGAGGGAAAAGGATCTTGGGGGAACAGCCCGCATTGCCGCCCTCGCCTACAAACCCAATGAGCACTTGGTCAAGTATCTCAGCAAAGCCGTTAAAGCGTTGCCCATTAAGCTGCAACTGGGTAAATCAGCGACCGTCGATATGCTGCTTGCAGAGGCACCCGATCATATCATTCTCGCCACGGGTGCGAAAAGAGAGGCACCGGCCATAGTCGGAAAAGACCAGCGTCACGTATTTGACGGTGACGAACTGCGCGGCCTACTCATGGGCGGCAACCCGCAGGCGGTGGCCAAACTCTCGTTATTTTCGCGTCTCATGCTAAAGGCAGGGCAATTCTCTCAAATATTACGGCATATCAGCCTATCGCGATTTTTGAGTAAATTCTGGCTACCGTTGGCCGACGAAATTGTCGTTATCGGTGGTGGTCTGGTGGGGCTAGAGCTTGCGGAGTACCTGGTAGAACGGCGTCGAAAAATTACTGTACTGGAACCCGGCCCATCTCTGGGCGCTGAATTAAGCATTGTTCGTCGGGCGCGTGTTATTCACCAACTGCGGGCTCACGGCGCAACACTACACAGTAACGCCAGCATAGTTTCCATCGAGAATGAGAAAGTAGTGTACCAACGCGATGAAGAAACACATGAAGCACACGGCAAGCAGGTAATTATTGCCATGGGGGCTGAACCAGAAACCACGATGGCAAACAGCCTTAGCTGTGACTCGCGCATCAAGGCAAGTGTTCACAGCATCGGCGACGGGCGCAGTGTCGGCTACATCGAAGGGGCTATTTTGGACGCGCGAAATCTTGTGCAGAACCTGGACTCACAATAATCGAGGAGAACAAGACATGAAAACCTACGCAGTAACAGGGGCGGCTAGCGGAATCGGCGCTGCCATAAAGCAACAACTCATCGATGAGGGCCACACGGTTATAGCAATTGATATCGCTAACGCTGACATTGTGGCAGATCTCGGTAGCGATGAAGGGCGTAAGGCCGCCGTCAAAAGTGTTTCGGAAGTGGCACCCCAGGGACTCGATGGCTTTGTCGCCTGCGCCGGAGTTGGCTCTCACATTGAAAACCTGGCTCTTATACCCAGTGTCAATTACTTCGGTGCGGTAGCGCTTGTGGAAGGTCTGCGCAGTTTGTTGGCGACCAAAAAGGGCGCTGTAGTTCTGATCTCTTCCAACTCGGCGCCCATGGAAACCGACAGCAACTATGTCGACGCTTTACTCGCAGACCAAGAATCCACAGCGCGTTCACTGGCTTGTGAAATGCAGGGCCAACCAGCCTACTCCGGCTCAAAACAAGCTCTAACACGCTGGATGCGCCGCAACAATGCCAATTACGCTGCCCTGGGCGTGCGCATGAACGCAATAGGTCCGGGCTATACACGCACAGCTATGAGTGCGGCTGTGGAAGATGACCCGATATACGGCCCTGCTATCAAGGAGTTCGTCGCTACAATACCGCTGCAGCGCCCGGGCCAACCAGAAGATATCGCTCAGGCAACCAGTTTCTTACTGGGAGACAACGCTAGCTTCATCAGTGGTAGCATGCTGTTTGTTGACGGCGGTCACGATGCGTTATTTCGCCCGGACAGTTTTTAAGCAGTAGCCCACCACAGCTGCGCAAAGCTCTCACTCCCCACACGAGTCAAATACAAAATGAAGTTTTCTCTAGCCCTATCCAGCGAACCCAATGACCACTATGTACCTATGGCACAAGCAGCTGAAGCTGCGGGCTTCGATGCCATCACCATTCCTGACAGTATCTGCTACCCCAAAGAAACCGTAAGCAAGTACCCCTATAATGCAGATGGCAGTAATAACTTTCTGGATGGCATTCCCTTCATTGATCCTTTCGTACAAATTGCGCGACTGGCAAGTGTGACAGAGCGCATTCAATTCACCACAGCGGTGGTGAAGCTGGCCGTCAGGCAGCCGGTTGTCGTGGCAAAAATGCTCAGTAGCCTCGCAGTGATTTCAAATAATCGCGTTTCACTGGGTGTTGGCCTCAGTCCCTGGAAGGAGGATTTTGAAGCCACGCAAATTCCCTGGGAACGCAGGGGCAAACGCATGGACGAAATGATTGAAATTATCAATGGCCTTATGTCAGGTGAGTACTTCAGCTATGAAGGCAGCGAACTCAGTATTCCGGAAATTAAATTGTGTCCGGTACCCGACAAACGGGTTCCCCTGCTGCTGGGCGGTCATGCGGCCCCGGCCTTGAAGCGAGCCGCGCGGCTGGGAGACGGCTGGGTTGCCGCCGGCGCAGAGACCTCAGAGTTGGAGGGTATGATTACCCGGATACAAGAGTTACGTAAGGAGTATCAGCGCGACCATCTACCCTTCGAAATACACACGACCGGCGCTGATGCCTTCACGCCCGACGGAGTGAGTAAACTCCAAGCGACTGGCGTTGACCTTGTGTACGTAGGCTTTTTCAACATTTACAGCGGAAAGCCCGACACCCGAACCCTGGATCAAAAACTGCAGCAGATAGAACAGTATGCCGACCAGGTAATCAGGCACTTTCGATAAAAAGCTGTTACGGCGCGCCCAGTAAACCTATTTTTCCTTTATAGGCCCTGGGCGTGAAGCCTGTCCAACCTTTGAAAGAGCGAACAAAAGAGCTGGGCTCTGTAAAGCCTAGATACTCGGCGAGCTCTGCTACCTTGGCCTGTTCGTTGAGTAGCTTATCAATCGCAACTTCGCAGCGAACCTGATCCTTGAGCGCCTGATAACTAGTGGACTCCTTCTGTAGTCGTCGGCGCAGACTGGACTCTGACATATGTAAATGCTCAGCTATAGCGGCAAAAGAAGGCATACCATTTGGCATGTCGATGCTCACCAAAGATTTGATTGCCGCGCTAGTGCTGGCAGGAACTTGCTCTGAAGCAATCAACTGATAAACCAGGTTATTGAAAAACTCGGGCAGAGAGTCCGCCGTGTGCACCACTCGCCGCTGCAATTGCTCACTGGAAAACGAAATGGTATTTTCCTGCGCATCGAATTGAATGGGGCAGTGAAAAACTTTCTTCATTCCCTCCTCATAGGCTTTACTGAGATAGGGTGCAGACACTTGCACCGCAGTGGTTTCCAGAGGCAAACCAGTCAACCAACCACAAAAAGTATGCCATACCATTAGGCCTGACGCCCTAGCGACTGTTTCCTGATAATCCGCCCGATCCCAGTGCTGAGGCACCAGTTTAGAATTGTTATCCACAATTTTTATGCGGTAGCTCAATTTGGCGATGCCCGACGATTCCTCGATCAGACGGACGTTATAACTGATCATGGGGTACAACAATTTGTCGAAACGCGTGGCGAGACGCAGCGCCTCACCCAGAGTTCTGGCCCCAATAATACAGTGGCACATTAGCTCGAAAGCCTCGCTGCCGATTCCAGCGGCCCAGGGCAAAGGCTGCTCCAGTGTCTGCAGTTGAACAACAGCGGCCTTGTAAAGTCGCGAGTACTGCTGGGCCGGCAATGGGTGCTGCGGCGACAACTCCATCAACCTCTCGGGAAGCAGGTTTACCGTAGCTCCAATACCCTTGGCATCCAGCCCTACCCGCTCGAGGTAATCAAACAGGCGAGTAAACTTCTTCGCGGTGACGGTAATCTCACTCATAGGTCAATACGATAGATAATGTTCATAATAGTGACGCTTGCTGTCCTACTTTTTATGTCTTCAAAGGCTATCATAGATCCACTACAAGTATAGTGGGCATAATACAGCAGCGACAATATGACTAGTGATGCAAAGCGACACCTGAGGCACGAAGCGTTGGTCGGAGGTATCTCCAATGCAGTATTCAATGGCGGTATTGCGTGGTGGCTGCTAAAAGACGGCCCGGCACTGGCATGGTCTGGAAAGCACAGTTTTGTTGTCGATATATTCGCTACCGCATTTATTCTGCCATTCATTGTGGCCCTGATTGTCATTCCGATGCATCGCAGAAAACTCGCCAAAGCAAGCATTGCAACCATGGACTTTGGTGTGCACAGCCGCGTACAACGCTGGGTAAACCGACTGCCACAGTCCACTTCCGGTAATGCATTCTGGTTTGGCCTGATTGGTCTTTGTCTGGCTCCGGTGCTGCCACTACTTGGCTTTTACATTTTCGGCATTGAACAGATCGAACCCGCCAACTACGCAGTGTTCAAGGGATTATGGGCCGGTCTAATGGCTGCAGTATTGGTTATGCCGATGGTGATGTCTGCCCTGCGGAAGAACTAAAAAACCTATCGCAGTAAACAAAAGAGCTTAACTACGGAGAGAAAAATGGGACTTCTACAGAATAAAGTCGGGTTCGTCACTGGCGCAGGTCAGGGTATAGGACGAGCCATTGCCATCTCCTACGCACGCGAAGGAGCAAAGGTTGTCATCGCCGATTTCAATGCAGAAATGGGAGCGGAAACCGTGCAGCTCATTGAGCAAGCCGGTGGTACCGCTGCATTTATACAAGGTGATGTCAGCAAAGAGGACTCCGTTAAGGAGGCCGTAGATTTTGTTGTGGCCACCTATGGCCGCCTCGACATCGCCTGTAACAGTGCTGCGGTGAGCCGTGGGTCGGGGCCTATTCACGAATTCGAACGATCGGTTTTTGACCAGACACTGCAGATGTGCCTGACCAACACCTGGCTGTGTATGAAATACGAATTGGCGGCCATGCTGCAAACCGGCGGAGGCGCCATTGTCAACATATCCTCCAACTCATCTCTGAAGGGCCATGCCTTTAACACTGCATATGCCGCTGCCAAGGGTGGCGTTAATATTCTCACCAAAAGTTCAGCTGCTGAGTACGGCGCTCAAGGCATACGCATCAATGCTGTGTCTCCCGGTGTCATCAGAACGCCGGGCATCGAGAATTACTTCAAGGAGCAGCCCGATATGGCGGAGGGACTCAAGCGAGCCGCTGTTATGAACCGGCTGGGTGAACCCGAAGAGATCGCTGAGGCGGTTACGTTCTTGTCCAGTGACCGCGCCTCTTTCATCACCGGACAATTGCTCAGTGTGGACGGTGGAGGCGCTGTACGCTAATCCGATCCGGCAGCAGGGTAACTTGTATAGCCTTCCGCCCCCGGCGTATACAGCGTCTCCAAATCAAAGTTACTCAGCGGCAGACCACTTCTCCAGCGTTCAACCAGATCCGGATTGCCAATAAAGTGTCTGGCGAAAGAAACTGCAGCCAGTTCGCCGCTGCTCACAGCAGCCTGCGCTTTTTCTAATTTATAGCTGTCATTACCAATAAGTCTGTCGGAAAAATAGCGTCGCCCCAGCGCCAAATTATCAACCCGCCCTGAGCGCATACGTATCACATGCAGATAGGCAAGATTCATTGTAGCGGCCTGCGCCAGCAGGTAATCAAAGGTCTCGGCCGGATCATCGTCCTGCAAATCATTAAAGGAATTATCAGGGCAGATCCGCATGCCTACGCGCTCAGCCCCACTTACCGAAATCATTGCCTGCAGTACTTCGAGAACAAATCGCACCCGGTTTTCGACGCTACCACCATACTCATCCTCACGCTGATTACTTCCTGTAGACAAAAACTGCGCTGGCAAGTAACCACTGGTGCAATGTAATTCAACACCATCAAAACCCGCTTTATAAGCATTTACTGTGGCTTGGCGATACTGCTCTACGATGGCAGGAATCTCACTGGAGAGCAGAGCGCGGGGCTGATCGAATGGCACCATGCCCTGCTGGTCTGTATACATATCGCCACGCGCTGCAATGGCCGAGGGAGCAACCGTTTCACTGCTATCGGGTTTGTTAAGCTGACTAGATACTCTACCCACATGCATCAACTGAGCGACCATCAGACCACCTTCGCTGTGCACAGCGTCCAGCACCGGCCGCCAGGCTTCAACCTGATCTTCAGTGTAGATACCCGGGGTGCGGCAGTAACCAACCCCATCGGCACTGGGGGCAATCCCCTCGGAGATAATCAGCCCTGCGCTTGCGCGCTGCCGGTAATACTCCACCATGACTTCACTGGGCAGCGCATTTGAATGCGCCCGGCTACGTGTCATGGGTGCCATAATAATGCGATTGCGCAGCTCTAGCGATCCTAGTTTCAAGGGCGAAAATAAATCCATAGTCATCTCCTAACGTACGCGTATTTTAGGTTCTGCAGCGCCACGCCGCATGGTATTTAGAAACTCGTCCAGAGGTGCGGGAGCGGCAACTTCTGCTGCCGCATCATCAGAAGGAGGGTTAGCCCAGAACTCTTCCCAGGACGGCCACAACTCATGATATGCACCGGCGTAAGGTTCACGGTCGGGCCAGCGCATTTTGTTGTCACCTATTGGAGGCTTGTTGAGATCGGTCGCATACCAATAGCAAGGCAAGCGTCTGCGGAAGTACCAGCGCCCGTCAATTCGCTGGTAATTATCCCAATAGATCATTTGCATAATGACCCACTCACCGTCGGTCTCATGTTCGTTCTTGGAATAGACCACCCCATGTGCGTGATCCGGGTCGTCAAACTCAATAATGTGATTGCCAATGTGATGAGATGTGCCGGTAAACTGCAGGCGAAGTGTATCGTCCAGCCAGCGCTTTAGGTGAGCACGCCCGGTTAGCTCTCGACTGACCCGAATATCCTCGGCAAACAAATTCACGTGAGCATCCATATCCCGCATGTCCAGAGACAGTGAATATTTAGCGACCAATTGGCGAATCTCATCCAGAGACTCAAGACGATCTATACGTTCCAGCAGAGCTTCATTACTCATAGTTGACTCCCTTAACGATCCGCAGCCTGATTATCGAGGTTAGTGATGTCAAATGCCGGTACATACAGTTGTGGCGTTTTGCCCCCATCCACAGGAAGAATAACACCGGTAATAAAAGAGGCGTCCTCAGAACCCAGAAAACAAATGGCCTGCGCCACTTCTTCTGGCGTTGCCGCGCGCTGCATAGGAATCGCATCGGTAATGATTTTCTTTATTGCCGTATTTTTCATGGTTGCCGCATTGAGGCCCGGTGTATCCACCGCACCGGGTGCCACGACATTGATACGAACATTGTGAGGAGCAGCCTCCATGGCCGCACACTGACTAAATTGGTTGAGTGCGGCTTTGGCTGCTCCGTAGGCGCCTGAGGCAGTACCTGCTCGCAAGCTACTCACTGATGAGATGTTGATGATTGAGCCACTCCCCTGGGGAATCATAATGCGCATCGCGGCCTGTACACCAATAAAAACGCTGTCTACGCCAATGCCGAAATTGGACTGCCACTCTTCTAGTGTCTGATCCACAACCATTCCACCAATTACCGAGGGTGCGTTGTTTACCAGCAGATCCAGGCGACCATGCTTCTCCGCGGTGTCATTAATCAATTTTGCGAATGCATCGGTATCTCCAACGTCCAGCTCGTAACCTGTGAAGCTACCCGCCATGCCCTTTACGGCAAGTTCAAGCTCATCCAGCTTTGGTTTTCGTCGTGCGCAACTCACAACATGAGCGCCCTCTGACACCAGCTGCATCACTGTGCTGCGCCCTATACCCATACTGCCACCAGTTACAATGGCTACTTTTCCCTGAAATCGATTTCCACCCATATTAAACCTCTATTGAGCCTGTGTTCCCGGTAGCGCCAGCGTGGCACTACCCTTTATGTGATATCCCAGTCCATTTTTACCGGCAAAGTTCAACGCCACTTCGGCGCCGGTAGTTGTGGCAGTGACAGTCTCAACTTCTCCTTGCATTATCATGGTGTCACCGGGCAAATTAGGCGCCAATAAACTGAACTGTATTTTTTTCAGGCGACTCCCCTGCCCGGCCCAATCACTGAGATAGCGCGCCGACAAACCGCTGGTGGTGAGAATATTCATGAAAATATCCGACATGCCCGCTGCTTTTGCCGCAGCAACATTGTGATGCACCGGGATAAAATCCTGACAGGCAATCGCCCCACCCACAATCAATTTATGGGTAATCGGGATCGCCAGTTGTGGGAGCTTACTGCCTTTTTCCAGAGCATTTATATCGATGTCTACAAAATCACCCTGCCACTCCCGGGGAAGCTCGGTAACAGCGCTCGGCTCAACCTTTGCATTGGTAGATTTCGGTTTATGGGCCGATGTCGAACTGTCCGCAATAGGGTTTGCCCGGTACTGGAAGTAAGTAATCAGTGCCCGTGCGAACAACTGCTCGTCCCGGGTTAAATACTCCACTTGTTCAGTGACAAAAAAACCTATACCCAGTGCAGTTTTTTTCTTTTCACTGATATTCACTACGGTTGTGTAATGCCGTGCTTGATCTCCCACGCGTAAGTAGCGCAGAAATGTAATGTCATAGCTAACAGCCACATTGGCCGGATAACCCTTCTGCGCCATATCATCGAAAACTTGATACGGAGCTGCCATGGTCGAGCACTGCGCGTAGTTATCGTCGATATCGCGCATCGTCCACATCTGCATCATCGCCGGCGGGGCGATTTGATGCGGACCCGGGTTATAGCTCGGATTGCGGTCACCCATGGCACTGCACCACTGCCAAATTTGAGTGGCGCTAACGGGATTGAAGCTAAGATAAGGTCCCTTACGATGCCCTACCAGGCCCCCGAACTCAGAAGTTTCGCTCTCAATCATCTTGGAGAATCGTAAACTGCATCATTTGGCATGCAAGCTGTATCATTCATCCATAACTCCTTTTCGGTGTATACACGGGTAGATTATCGCAGAAGTTTAATATTTCGAAGCCTGAATAGAAAAACCCGCACCTGAATTCAGGTGCGGCCAGGATGGACCTACATGGTCTTGCTTAGAAATCGTATCCCACTGTTACTGCCCAAGTGCGTGGCGCGTTGTAGCCGGCCGTCTGGAACAAGGTTAAGTCGAAGGTATTAGTAATGACGCGCTTATCATCCAGGTTTTTCCCTTCAACAGCGATTCTCCAGTGATCGTCGGTGCTTCGGAATGCCGCCACAGCATTCCAAATAACATGCTCATCCTGTATTTGAGCGTTAGCGGCGTCCTCATTGGTCAGGTCGATAGGAGAGTTGGTATACGACTCATCACGATAAGACACGTCGGCACCAATCATTAAGCTGCCCCAATCGGAGAGATCGAACTCGTAGCTGATTCGGCCAGCTGCGGTCCACTCGGGAGAGAAACCAATTGCGGTGGTATCGGCTGCAGAATTACCATCGGCATCCTGAAACTCTTTGACTTCGACGTCCAGGTAGCCCACATTTAGCCCAACTACCAGTCCGTCTATAACGGGCAACCAGGTTAGCTCTAACTCCGCACCGGAAGTTTCCAGCTCACCCACATTGTCTACCGTCTCCGCGAAGTCTCCGTCAACCAGACCAACGGTGGCCACTTGCTTGTCCTGATAGTCGTTGTAGAAAATTTCACCGTTCAGTCGCAGACTGCCATCTAACATAGTGCTCTTCATGCCCAGACTGTACGAACCTACAGTTTCGGGATCATAGGCCGTACTCAGACCACTCTGATTCTGAAAGCCGCCAGATTTAAACCCTGAGGAGTAACCACCGTAGAACATAGTGTCGTCGGTGGCGAACCAGGTGAGGCGGACACTGGGAGAGAACTCTGTCCAGTCATCCTTGGCGTAGGTGTCTTCGGGGAAAGAGAAGGTAACGGGTTCAGACCAGGGCGTGGCCCAACCGAAGAAATTGGGACTCGCCGCTGCGTTGGCCCCCTGGCCCGGTGCAATGGCCAGCGGTACTACGCCAAAAGGCGTGTTGCCAAGTGCAATCGCGTAGCGCTCCTGCGTGACCGTTGCCTCCTGAGTCTCTTCCTTTTCGTCTTCGGTGTAACGACCGCCCAGAGACAGCTGCCATGAATCGGTTATATTCCAGTCAACATTGGCGTAAACAGATGTAGACTCAATGCTGCGGTCATCTTTGGTTGTATCTTTCCACTGGGTCATTTGGGCCAGCAGACGTGGATATTGAGTGGTTGATCCGGTGATGTCTGTGGTGCCGTCCAAGTAGTAAAAGCCCATCACTGCTTTGAGCGAATCGCTTGTGTAGTTAACCTGGAACTCCTGACTGAAATCTTCGAACTCTCTGTCGTTGATAGTGTGAATAAACAACTGTTCACTGCCATCGAAATCGAACGGTTGAATATGGTCTGTGTTGCGCTGTGCAGTCACAGACTTGAGTGACCAGGCATCGCTGAGTTCCCAGTTAACCGTCATGGCAAGTGTTGTGGACTCTATCTCAAACTGATTTAGGAGATCACCGTTGGAAGTAGACACATCATCAACATCGCCAGGTAATGAAGCATCATTTGGCGTTTGTAAAAGACCGGTGCCAGGCGCCAGGAAGGAGTTGGCTCCATTGGTAAAGAAATCTAATTGGCCCATTGTCGCAGCATCTACGCCACTTCGGTTTGGTATGCGTGGGGCTGACTCATCCTTGGAGTAATCACCGGCAAACTTGAACCTCAGGCTATCAGTCGCATTCCACACCAATGCCCCCCGGTATGAGGATACGTCCTGCCCCCAATACTCTTCGCCGTCCAGGGTGTTGGTCTGGATACCGTCACGTT
Source organism: Halieaceae bacterium (assembly GCA_016744355.1). Classification (GTDB taxonomy): domain Bacteria; phylum Pseudomonadota; class Gammaproteobacteria; order Pseudomonadales; family Halieaceae; genus JBALVT01. Next base: position 11,899 of record JADGEN010000018.1, on the reverse strand, counting down.
CACGGTACAGGGCACCAAAGCTACCCAACAGGGTATCGCCGATAATGGGGCCGGATATATCACCCTTTATCTGCACCAGGTCGAATTCTCCGACCCGCGCCTCGATGCTTCCTCTAAGCTCTTCGGAGGGTTCCCTGGAAATGTACCGGATTGCTCCTCCGATGGTATTTCGGCCGTACAAGTTGCCCTGTGGGCCTTTCAAAATTTCGATGCGCTCTACGTCGTAAACCTCCAGCAGCGAGCCGGTTGCACGGTTCATGTAAACGTCATCTACGTAGATGCCAACACCCTGACCGAATGCGGGGTCGTTACCAATACCGCGAACAAAAACCGCCAGCGAACCCGCCTGCAGGCCGCCAGTTTCAGTCAATGTGATGTTGGGCGTCATGCGCTCAAGATCTTCCATACCGTCAATCTGGGCGTCTTGTAGTTGCGTGGCGTTGAAGGCAGAGATGGCCATGGGCACGTCCTGCAAACTCTCACTACGCTTACGAGCCGTGACGATCACTTCCTCTAGCACCTGTTGTGCCAGAGCGAGCTCCGACAGTCCCAGTGCAGAAACTACGGCTATAGCCATGAGTGATTTTTTAGATGTGCGATGCTGCATAGGATGATGCTCCTTATTATGTGAGTATTTGGCTGCGGAACGATTGCTGCTTACTAAGGCAAACTATCTCATTGACCGGTTGGTAATAATTGTCGAATATTTGTACAAGTTGTCACTAGAACGAATAGAACCAGTTTTATGAACATTTGGGCTCATTGCTATGAACCGCCATGTTGGCAATCCAGAAGCGGACTACTAAGCCAGCTGCATTACTTTGTCCGTAACTCCGTACATCTACCCTTTACCCTGGGAAGCCCATACGCCAAACTTGCAGCGACTTGGTCACAGGAAGAGCCTTATGAAAACCATATACAGTGAGCTGCACCGATTGCGGAATGCTAAAACAGAGCTCTACGGAGGGGAGCTGGTCCAACCATTTGAGCGACCATCACGGGCCGACATGGTAATCAAGGCAGTCCGTGAATTCAGTCTGGGTGAGATTGAGGAACCCGACGTGTTTTCACTTGATCCTGTATTGGCTGTACACGATGCTGACTTTGTCGAGTTCCTGGAGGTCGTCTGGGTAGAGTGGCAGAAAACCGGCTACGCTGGCGAGGCGATTGCAAGCGTTTGGCCTGCCAGACGCATGCAACTCCGGGTGCCGAATTTTATAGAGGGAAAACTCGGTTACTACGCCCTGGCAGCCGAGACATCAATCTCCGAAGGTACCTGGCCTGCGGCAGTGGCGTCCAAGGATGTCGCGCTGACCGGGGCCCAAGGTCTGCTCAACGGCGAACAAGGTGTTTTCTCGCTGTGCCGGCCTCCTGGGCATCACGCGGCAAGCGACATGTTCGGCGGCTATTGTTTTCTGAATAACGCGGCTATTGCAGCGCAGTATCTACGGGACTACGGCGCCGAGCGTATCGCCATACTGGATATAGATTTTCATCACGGTAATGGCACCCAAGATATTTTTTACGAACGCGATGATGTGCTTTTCTGTTCGTTGCACGGAGCCCCTGAAGACGCGTTCCCCTATTTTCTCGGTTACGCCGATGAGACAGGATTGAACGCAGGTACCGGCTATAACCGCAATTATCCCATGCCGCCGGGAACAACATTTGCGCAGTGGGGGAAGTCGCTGACTGATGCGTTGGCACATATAGAGCGCTTCTCGCCGAAATATCTCGTCGTGTCCCTTGGCGTGGACGCCTTCGAGAATGATCCAATCAGTTTTTTCAAATTAACTTCCGCTAACTTCCACTCGGCCGGGGAGATGATCGGTAGCCTGGGGATACCGACTTTGTTTGTTATGGAAGGAGGCTACGATGTTGAGGAAGTTGGCATCAACGTGGTCAACGTTTTAAAAGGGTATGAGGCGTAGCCACTAAGAGATGCACTGATCAATAACACGCCCTCCCCCATCCATAAAGAACACTTCTGTGGATTATTCAAAGAAACTGGCAGCCTTCGCCTTGAACTCCTCGGCCTTATCTTCGCCTGCGTCCGCCAGCTCTTTCAGATAAGCCTGACCCTCAGCCATCTTGTCCTTGATTTCATTAACCTGACTTAGAAACTGCTCCTCCAAATCGGCCCCCGCCACGTCAGCTTCAGCCTGAGCCTTTTTTGCCTTGGCCTTTGCCTGAGCAGCTTCAAGTTGCTCGTCATATGCAGCCATTTGTTTTTCAACTTTATCTTTCAATAGATCTATCAGACTCATTGCGCGCTTCTCCTTTTGTCGAGCTGAGCTCCGATGCTAACTCATTAGAATGGCGCCTTTATTGCGCTAGCTCAAGCCAATGGCAGATATACCTGTAACTGGCGAACTACTCATTCGTCAATGAAGCCTGGTAGAAGATTCACGTGTATACTCCCGCCGACTCTTCGCTGATCTTTATAAAACGGCCAGCGCAAACCTACCAAACCGAAAGGCCTCATTCACTCACTTCCGTCTCGAAGGTTCAATAGATAACAATGCTTACTTACGATGCACTACTGGAACTTGCCCGGTCCAAGAAAGAATTACAGAGAATACTGTTCGTTTTCGCCGAGAGCGCAAAGCGAACCGATGGAGAAGGCGATAGCAGTGACTTTTCAATAAGCCCCGTTATGTTCATCGACAAGGAGCTGCACGAATTGAGTGACTTTCCTGCGTTAGTCGAGGACGCTAAGACAACAGGAAAAAACTGGGATTTGGTTTTTGTCGCTGGATTACTGGGCAAGGTAAACGAATTGCCCAGCTTTCCTGAAACTGACCAACAGCTCGATTTAATGATCAAAGCGATTAATCAGGGTGAAATTGAACGCTTTGCTGCTTACAACGCAGATGGCAGTATCGCCGAACTATCAGCTCAATTATCAAACTAACAGCTCTGCCGGGGCTGATTGTAGTGGCTTCAATCTATATGAAATATAGTAGTGCTAATATACGAGCGTAGAGAGTTTGTGAGCACCTCTAACACTTGTTAATACCTTTGGCTTTGCCAGGAGCTAGTTTATGAATCGCAAATTACTTATTACAATTCATATGTATCTTGCGGCATTCTTTGCCCCTGCGGTACTGCTTGTGGCCATTTCCGGTGGCCTCTACCTGGCAGGGGTCAAGGGCAATGTTGAGCAAGAGACCATATATCGCAGCAGCGAGACCATGATATACAAGAAGTCCCCCACACTGCAGGCTGATATAGCCGGATTATTGGTCAAGGCGGGCGCGGAATCTTACAGCTTTGAGTATATTAAAGTTAAGGGCGCAACCCTGTATACCCGGCCAACTTCATCAGACCACTATATAATCAAGTTAAATGGCAGCGATGTGGAAGTCATTCACGCTCGCCCCAACCTACAAAGCCGAATGATCGAACTTCATAAAGGTCATGGCCCCAGCATCTTCAAGATCTTCCAAAAAGCATTTGCGATTGGCCTGATCTTCATCATGTTAAGTGGTCTGTGGCTGGGGATTTCATCTTCCCGACTGAGACGCTCTACTTTGCTAACCACTGCTACGGGGGCAGTGATTTTTGTGCTGTTATTGATTTGAGGTACGACATATAGCGGGGGCGTTAAATGTTATCGTCGCGGTGTTGCGCGGCGCCGCTCATTGCCCGATAGTTCAAATCGCGAACAAATTCCTCCCGATCCAGAGGCACAAATAGATCACCGGTCAACCTCGCATTAAATTCCTGTTCAAAAAACGCATCGCCCGGCTGCTGCCAGGGCAGGATGTACATCACTTTGGGTTGTTCCTGATTCCCCCTTACGATGCTGTGCAGGGTAATAAGCGGCTCCTGCCCAAGCGCTGGGGAACTCACTAAATATAGCGCTAATAGCAATGACAGCAGCGGCTTACCAATCATGACCCCGCCCCCTGCCCTGCAGATCGGCGCCTGCGCTCCAGATCGGCAATCCAGGCCGCCACTTCACGGTCCGTACCCCCGGTCAGCGCCTGATAGCGATAGTAATGACCCAGAGCCTCTTCTGACTTGCCTACGTACAGGTCATATAAAATACCGATATTACGATGAGTTTCCGCAGACCCCTCCCATCGCTCCAGAGCCTGCAGATAAATGGTTTCAGCCTCATCAAACCGGCCTTGTCCCCGTAGGAAAACGCCATACTGATCATAGGCTCTGATATTTCTAGCATTGATGCTGATACTATTCTTGAACCAATGCTGGGCCTCGTTCACGTTACCTAATTGCCGGTTAACCAGAGCGAGATTAAGGCTTGGACCAGACAGCTCCGGATAGGATTTCGTCAAACCCTGCAGCTCCAGCCGCGCGCTCTGCCATTCTTTTTCCTCTATCAGTACCTGCGCCCTTGCAAAGCGGCGCTGTGCCTCCGTAGAAACAGAACGACGCTCCTGCAGGTACGGGTTGCCCCCTGGAAGTTCGACAGGCGCAGTCGAGATATTTGCCACCAGAGGTTGCTCTGCACACCCTGTTAAAATTAGTTGTACAAAAATAAACTGAACTATAGCCCATCGCATTAGTAAATCTCTCCGCTGAAGTCGATTCTCCTTTCCAGTTTTCCGTAACGCACTGGCAGTAGCTCACCCAAGGCAGTGAAGCTCTTACGCACCCACTCATCGTACAGGCCGTTTCGGCTGCGCCGGGTATTTGTTTCGTAGATACTGATAGCTTTTTCCTCGAATGGATAAGCCTGCTCTTCGAGCAGCATTTCGTATTGCTCTAGAGCCATTTCGCTGAGCGTCTCAGGTCGCTCGGAAGCCATCAGGTCAGCACCCAGCTGCTGATATATACGCCCTAAGCCGTAGGTTGCCAATGTACCGAACTGCTGCACACCGTATGCCTCTGTCTTTTGATAGGCGACCACGGCCCGCCCCATGGCAGTCCTTTTCCGCTTAAGCGACGCTTTGATCGGGTAGCCTAGTTTGATCGCGCTGAAACTTTGATACTCATCCTCGGCAAGAATGCTGGAGGAAAATGCTGCCAGATAAAGAGAGCGCTGGGACTGCCCCGCGCCAGCCTGGTCATGAGCGGCGATGGTTTTGGCTAACCAGAAGCGCCGCTTCTGCGGCTGCTCGGTTAGCTGATACAGCTCCGCCAACCGATTCATAGCCTCCATACGAGTGGCGAACGGTTGTGGCCAAGCGTTCGCGTAGCTTCGATAGCGTAGTATAGCCAGCTCAGTTTCCCCGGATCGATCATAGTAGCTGGCCGAGAGGTACAGCGCCTGCCGCTCCCGCTCTTCCTGGGGTTGTACGCCTGCAATAATATCGAGCTCCACAGCGGCAGATTGCCAGTGTTCCAACTGCTCGTAATTGCTCACCAAATTTGCTCCAACAGAAGCGGCCAGCGCGTGATTGGGAAAGCGGTTGCGGAAATCAAGCAGCAACACGTTAGCCTGCTCCAGCTCCCCTGCCTTGGTATAATTCATAGCTGCGTCAAACTGCGCATTGACACGGGTCGGTGATAACGGCGCCGCAGTTATCACCCGTTCAAACTGCTGCGCGGCTGCGTGGTAGTCCTGTGCGACAACCGCTTGTTCTCCCTGCCGGTAAATGCTGGCCGCCAAGTGCTCAAGGGCTCCAGGGTGACGCTTGTCTTCCACGCGCATCCCCGACAAGGCACTCTTGTAGGCCAGCTCTGCATCGGGGTATCGCTTAAGTTCAAAAAGACTGTGCGCCCGCACCAGTCGCGCGGTATCGAGAAGGTCCGGATCGGGCGCAGGCTGCCACCCGACTAACATAGAGGCGACCTGGAAAGCCTGATCAAACTTACCCGACTGCATCAGCGCGGCAGCAGCATTCCCCAGAATGGACGGTGCCCGGGGATCTGTGTCAAAAGTGGCAACAAACCTGAGCTCACTCTCTGTGCGCTTTTGGTCGGCTTGATTGTCTCCCTCCTTCCCTAGCTGCTCGTAGGCGAGAATGGCTGAATAAGCCGCATCGGCTGCCTTTTCATAATCGCTGAAATCATAGGCGACCCACTCGTATGCATCGATTGCCCCCGGGTAGTCAGCGAGCACAAAGCGAGTTTCTCCCAACAGAAAGCCCATAAAGGGGACCCGGTCGTCTTCCGGAAAATTTTCAATAAACGACTGAAAGTAGTTTTCGGCGGCCTGGTAATGTTCCTTCGCCACGGCGGACTGCTCTCCGGGGATGGCCTGCTGTTGCGCTAAAACGTAATTGTAATTAGCCAGTTCTTGCGTAAATTGCTGCAGGTATCGTCGAACCCCGGCCCGCTGCACTTCGTCCCTACCCTGCCAGTAGATCCCATTTAGGGAGAAATACTCCAGGTATAATTGCTTTTCTTGCGCTACCAAAGGTGGAAAACCACCTACCTCGTAGGATTCAATAGCCCGTATCTGGAAATCGGGGGCCTCGCTGGAATTGGGAAAGCTACGAATGTAGGACTTATAGGTTTCCGCGCTGTCACCATATCGCTCCTGTGCCAAATAGAGGTCCCCAAGTTGTACGTACAATAGGGGCAGGTATGAGCGCGAACCTAGCTGGTCGTAAGTTTGGGCTATCGATTGCGCGCCATCGAGATAGCTAAAAGTTAAAGCTAACGCCCGTAAACAGTCCTGTACTATTTCGCGCTGGCCTCGATCTATTGTCGCCATAGTATTACCCGTAGGCATTACATAATCGATCGTTGCTGTTAATGGCTCGATGGCGCGACGATAATTACTCTGTTTAAACCGGGACCAGCCCTGCATGTACAGCGCATTCACATAATAAGGGCTTGCTTCCCCATATTCGCTCACGCGGGTATAAGCGAAGTCGGCGCTACCGTAGTCTCCTGCCGCAAAGTAGCTTTCCGCTTTACGGAATTCGGCTTCTGGCACATGGGGAGAATCGGGATACGCACTGCTCAACTGCTCAAGCGCCACGATAGATTTGTCAGTTTGTCCGTTGAACGCATAGGCTTTGGACAACTGGTATAGCCACTGGTCGCTCAGTGGACTCTCAGGGTTGTCGCGCAGCAAAGCCTCATAGGCATTGATCGACTCTGCGAAGTAAGCCCCACTGTCGTTGCTATCTTCCCCGGACAAGGCGGCTTCGCCTTGCTGCAACTTAATATCCGCCAGACGATGCTGCACACGTTGGCGAACGGCGAGATCAGTGTTGGTCTCCAACACATCGCGGTAAGCGCTCTCCAGTTTGTGCAAGTCGGGTTCAGGTAAGTTCTGGTCATTCTCAAGTAGAGTTGCTTGCTGCAGGTCTTGCAAAGTCGCTCCGGATGATTCCCCGCTACCTTCGAACTTACGCAAGGACAACAGCAGTTGCGTGACGAACACATCAAGTTCCTCATCTTCCGGATGAATGCCCACCTGGCGATGCCGCAATTGCAAGCGAATGTTGTCACTGGAGATGACTTCCAGAACATCGGCATGCTTATCCAGCATCTCTTCCAAAGTCCCTTTCAGGCGCGGCTCTTCCTGGTCCGGAAAAATCGCCGGAGATGTTGCAGCCATTATCGTTGTTTGGGACTGTGCCTGCGCAGCAGGCCCGTCGCTTACAGCCAGTGTTAACAACACCAGAGACAGGCATAGCCGAATCATGGCTGCACCTTAGGACTACCCGAATCGTAGAGCCTGGCTACTGCCAAAAGTGATTGCCCCAGTGCCCGGTGCAACTTGTCCCCCTGTTGCTGCAATTCAGTGATCGCCAATTCGCGGACACGCCCCTGTGCCAGTTGCAAGCTGAATTGCATCTGCAATTGCTGTGCATGCGCTCGCTTAAACAAATCCTGGATACGCGGCGCGTATGAAGACTGCTGGGCCTCGTCCTCAGCTGATAGCTGCTCCAGATCCAGGACTACCCGCGACAGATAGCGAGTCATGTTATGCATGTCCCTTAACTCGCGCAGTGCATACTGTATATGATGCCGGCTGAGCAGTTGGCGTAAATATGGCTGGTGTGCGACTTGGGGCAGTACATCCTGTTCGCCCAGCCAGTCCTGTGTGTAATCGTCGGCGACGTCAAGAAGCGGCGGCAGCTCGCTATCATTGAGGGCACTTCTAGCCATCTGTACTGCGGCCATTTCCGTTTTGTAGACTTTACCCGCACGTCGATATTGTTCCAGCGCATCACGCTGTCGTCCCAATTTTTCATAGGCGTAAGCGAGCGCCAACTGGCCTTCGCGGGCGCTGTCACTCATCAAAGAACGCTCTGCGAGAGCTTTCCATGAACTGACTGCAGAATGATAATCACCCATCTCGCTATACGCCCAGCCATAACCTAACAAGGCACGATCTACCAAAGGGCTGTCCAGCCTTACCCGACTAAAGTCCTGCGCTGCCTGATCATAGTTTTCGATTGCCAGATACGCGTACCCAGACGCAGTCAGCGCCTTGTCACGCAGTGATTTTATTTCCGGCGCCGACAAAGGTGACTCCACAACCCGTTGAAAATAACCGATTGCCTCGCCCCACTCCCCTCTATCGGCATGGCTCGCTGCCAAATTATAATAGTGGTAATACAACCAGGGAGAATCGATGGGCAATAGCGTTTCGTAGCTAGCCGCCAGTAACTCTTCACCGCGGCGAAGGCTGATTGACGCCCGCAAGTAATTTGCCTCCGACGTCAGCTGCCCCTGATATGTGGGCGACATTTTTTCAAGAGCCGCGTAGGCGCTATTTAGATCAGCCCTTTTCCAGGCTAGTTTGCCCAGGTAAAACCAGGCCCTGTCGCGATCAATCGATGCGTCGCGCTCAGTCAATAGGCTGGTAAATATTTTCTCGGCTGCGCGCTCCATACCGTAGGACAGGCTCGCACCACTTTGCAATAGTTCAGCAGTGTCCTCGTACGCTTCCACTTCATCGAGTTGCCGCGCCATCATCAGCTCGGTCAGTGCGTTAAAATAGTCCCGCTGAAAATAGTAAAATAGCGTGGTGCCGTAGCGTAGCGAACCCGCTGCCTGTGCTGTGCGATGGACAAAGAAAAGTTCGGGTTGCTGTGGGTCAGTGGAATCTACTATTTTTAGCTCAAGCTTCTTCTCACCGCTGGTCTTTTTCAGCGTAAGTTTTCTCACCCCCCGGAAATTTCGGCCCTCTGCCCCCTTACCGGTATACACAGCGACCACTTCGTATTCGCCGGCGTTGACCTTACCCATATACAGCCGATGAACGCCGCCCTGACGCAAGGCGTCCAACTCCCGCTGCGTGTACTGGTAGGAGACCAACCGCCTGCCGTCAATGCTCAATTCTACCGTTTCAAGGGAGGAGAACTCCTCTACCTCCAGGGATAGAAACACTGTCAGGCGCGAATCATTGGGGTACAGTATTTCCTCCTTCAGTAGTAACAGATCGCGGTTCAGTTCCAGTGCCTGCGCCTTGATAGCCTCGACTTGCTGGCCGGAGCCGGGCTCGTTGGCTGCCAGTACGTTGCATGCACAGACCAAAGTAATCATCACTGAGCATAGCAATTTTTCGCACTTCATCTTCATCTCAGACCAGTACTCCACAATTCAGACTGGGTATGTATCGGCTTAGAACCTCTTGCGCAAACCCACCATCGCGAAGCCCTGGTGTACCTGAAAGTCATCGGATTGAAATTCCTGCAGCAACCACTCATAACCGAGTTCCAGATCCAGCAAAAAATCTGGCGTGATATACCAGTCCAGACGCACGCCCGGCCTGAGGGTATATGCCTCCTGATCGAGATCCTCGAACCAGCGACGTGATGCCGAAAGCCTGACAGTTAGATCTAAACCGTGATCAAAGCGTAGTTTTTCATCGATAAATAAGGTGGCGTTATTGGCAACGTCACCTGCGGTATAGCGCACTCCGGTACTTAGGATATCGTCGGTAAACAAGGCATCCCCCCAGACCAACTGTAGGCCCAATGTAGTGTTTACATCGGAATCCGGTGTCTCGAATGCCGGGTCATACTGAGGCAGGTCGCTCAATTGATAATAGAAAGCTTCACCTATCACACGCAGGCTATCTGACAACTGTCGATTGACCACCAACGAGGCGTAACGACTCAGTGCGGTTTTCTCCAGCGCGGCATCGTAAATATCAAGTCCATCATCCAGCTCAGCAACGAGCCGGTCCAGATCTACATCGAACTCGCCAATCACGGCATTGGTCGCGCTCAAGAACGGACTGCGCTGATAACCCAACGATAGAGCAAGGTTAGTGACATCGCCTAACTCCCAACTACCGTTGAACATCAAGTTATTTATCTCCTTGAACTTGGTATCGTAGTCGGCTATTAACAGGTAATGAGAAAAGTCATTGAAATAGGAGATCTCACCGCCCACCGCACGTCGCTCCGTCAAGCCGTCGAAAGTTTGCTCCATAGCGTAGAGCTGTAGTCGCAACCCTGGATTAGCAAGATGAAATTCAGTACCAAAGCCATAGGCCTGGTGATCATTGCTCGGTGCGTCCTTGCTGGAGGTACTCACTGATCCTCCCAGCAGCGAAAATGTGATCAGGTCATTCATCGGGTAGCGAAAACTGGCTCCATCAAAGTAGCCGTAAATACCGTTTTCACTCACGCGTTGACGGCCGACAGTCAGTTCCGCGCCAGTGGGCTCATGCATGAGACTGACATAGAGGTTGCTAACCCTGCCATCTGACACACTCCTTTGCGACTGGTCACTGAGATAGCCGCCGCTGATCCTACTACGCCACAAAAAACTGCCGCTGCCGGTGCTTAAATGCAGGTCCAGGTCGCCGGCCAGGGATGAGACAGCAGTCTCAGGATCCTGGTCTTCAACCTTACGACGCAGGCCGCGATACATAAGAGACGTACTTCCGTATACCTGAGTGTCGCTACTGCGCTGTTTCGCCAATCGGCGGGCGGACTGTGGTTCAGCGCTGGCCGTAAGCAAAGCAACCCGGCGCTGCTGCACACGAATCTCACCGGAAGCACCAGCGTATTGGGCCAGCCAGTTATCATAAATTACAAGCGCCGTTTCATGCTCCCCCTGCTGTTCCATGCAAACACCATAAAGCTCCAGAGCCCAGGCAGATTGATCCGCATTGGGCGCCGAACTCAAACGTTGATAGATTATCGCGGCGGCTGCGTATTCCCTGTTGCTGTAAAGCTTGGCAGCCTTTTTGAGTTGTATGTCGACCTGTTGGCGATCATCCAGTGAAGGAACCACAGGGTCCTGGGCGCCGTAAGCCTTTGCTGCAATAGATATAATCAGCAACACGCACAGCAGTGACCAGCCTTGCCAGTCCGCTCGTTGACCGGTATGTCCGGGGTTAATCAAAGTCTCTATCCCCCACCCGGTGTTCACCAAATATGGAGTCCTTGATAGTGGTCAAGGACGAATTGGTATAAATGTGGCACGCGCCAGAACAGTCCCGCAGTTCAGATACGTTGTACTTCACATCAGGGTTCTCGTGTTTTTTATGCGCCCCCTGGTCGTAGTCGTTTGCGTGACAGCCAGCACACGCCGGTTGGTAAGCGCCAAATGGCCATAGCAGTGTTTGTGCATTACTAGTATGGCAATCTGTGCAACCCAGATTTTCATTGTGCTGCCCGGGATAGTTGGGAGAACTGTGGCGGAAGCTATCTGGCAACCACGCCGCAGTGGAATGGCAGCTGCTACAGTCCAGAGTGGTCTGAAAGTGGTTGCTGTCTTTGCCGGTCGCCGTGCTTCCGTTATGGCAACTCTGGCAATTACCCGTTATACCGCTGTGATTGAACGTGGCTGGTTCCCAAGCGACGGTGGAGTGACAGACATTACAATCCGATGTGGTGGGAATATGGTTGCTGTCCTTGCCTTCGGCGGTGCTACCATTGTGGCAACTCTGGCAGTTGCCCGTTATCCCGCTGTGACTGAACGTGGCCGGTTCCCAAGCGACGGTGGAGTGACAGACATTACAATCCGATGTGGTGGGAATATGGTTGCTGTCCTTGCCCTCGGC
>JADGEN010000189.1:2019-4427 GCA_016744355.1 Halieaceae bacterium | reverse complement strand
CCTCGCCGGTAGAGGTGATAAGTCAGGACGATATTGCGAACAGCGGTGCGTTTACCGTGGGTGAACTAACAGCCAAGCTCAGCGTGAACTCCGGTTCGGAGAACCAGGCAGATGCCTTCACCTCAGGTGAAACTCAGGGCACCAGTAATGTGAACCTGCGAGGATTAGGCCTGGGATCGACCCTGGTGTTAATCAACGGTAAGCGCCAGACCATCGCGGCTACTCGCGCCAACGATGGCAGTGTTTTTGTCGATACCAGCACCGTTCCGATGGCAGCGTTGGAGCGTATCGAAATCCTTAAGGAGGGCGCTACATCGGCGTATGGCTCCGATGCGGTTGCGGGGGTGGTCAATTATATTCTGCGTAAAGACTTTGATGGTTTTGAAGTGAAAGGTGGCTATCAAAGTACCGCACAAGATGGCCAGGACAGCAAAGAAGCGAGCTTTTTGTGGGGCTTTGGCAGCAATACAACACGGGTAACTTTGGCGGGCGCGATACTTCGACAGGATCCACTGAGCGGCTCGGACCGCTCGTATTTAGTAGACAACGCGGTTAGCACCGTGGGCAGAACGTTTATCCTTACTGAACCAGACACCGTTGCCAATGGCGACTATGCGGGCACTTACGCGGCGGGTGAAAATGTCCCCGATCCCAACTGCGCAGCAAATGATGGTCTTATTATTCCTCAGGCTTCTGGTAGCCGCTGTGGTTTTGCCTATGGCACACGCTTCAATATTGTCAATGAAGAGGAGCGCGAGCAACTCTATGGCAACATCACACATGAGTTTTCAGACCGGCTTAGCATGACGGGCGAATTAGGCTATACACACCACGAGGTTGTAGATAACCCGAACTCTCCGTCTTACCCTAATTTGGCTTTTCCCACTATTTTACCCGGGCAAGCTGGCAGCCCTTTTAATGTGCCGGTAGTTTGGTTTGGGAGGCCGTTGGGTTCCGACTTTGCCTCTATCGATGCCCCGCGGGAAAGTGACACCCTGCGCGCTGTGTTAGGCCTGGATGGTGACATTAACGCCAACTGGAGCTGGAGCGGCTCGATTTCCTATAGCGAGAATGAGCGCGACATCTACCAGCCTGACACGATCAAGTCGCGTCTGGAAGATGCCCTCGCAGGCACAGGTGGTGTGAGTGGTACAGAAACGTTTAACGTTTTTGACTCATCGGCCAACAGCGCAGAATTGATTGACTACATGAGCACCATGACCCACAACCATCGCGAGGCTGATTTACTGGTAGCCGACGCAGTGGTTATAGGCTCGGTGTTTGAGTTGGCCGGGGGTGAGGCTGGCTTTGCTGTTGGCGCTCAGTATCGGGATGAGGGTTACTCGGAAAAGCGCAACGACATCTACACTCAACAAATAGATCCGTCCACAGGTGAGAGCATTCCCGTCGACCTCATTTTTCTGGGTGGCGGTCTTCCGGTAGACGTAGACAGGCAATCTTACGCCCTATTCGCTGAGCTGCAATTACCACTGCTGGATTCCCTGGAAGTGAACATTGCCGCGCGCTATGAAAATCTTGATACAGCCAGCAGCGTAGATCCTAAGATTTCTGTGCGTTGGCAAACGACAGATTCACTGGTGCTGCGGGCCTCTGCTTCAACCGCGTTCAGGGAGGCTTCCCTGGCACAGTTCTACGCGCAGGAGACCAATTTACAAGCTATTCAGGACTTTAATCCCGACGGCAGTGCCAAGGGTGGCGTGTCATTTATTCAAGTGAATTCCACCGGTAATCTCGACCTCGACCCCGAGGAGTCTACCAACTACAGCCTGGGTGCCATCTGGCAGGCCAGCGATGACTTTGACATGCGTCTGGACTACTGGAGCTTCGAATATCGTGATGTGATTACGGTGGAGAATGCACAGGGAAAACTTCAGAACGACCTGAACGGCGAGGATATTATTCGCGCTGCAGGGCCTAATAGCCAACTGGCGGGCATCAACGTTAACTATATTAATGCACAGAGCGTCGATACGGATGGTTTGGATTTGTCAGCTAACTACATGCTGGGAAGCGGTTCGGCGGGTGATTTTGGGCTGCACCTTACGGCGACGCATTTCCTCAACTACGACATTCCGAAGTCGGGCGGTGGCACACAAAATGTAGTGGGAAAATTCAACCACGATAACTTTGCCCGCTCCATACCCGAGACCAAGGCAAATGTATCGGCAGACTGGATTCGCGGCAGTCACAAGGCCGTAGCGATTGTCTATTACGTGTCCGACTATGAAACAACGCGGGCAGTGCCTGCCGGATCCAGCCAGTCAATCGACAGCTGGACTACTCTGGATCTGCAGTACAGCTACAATCTCGAGTTGGACGACAGCAACGCGGTGTTTACCCTGGGTGCAAAGAACGTGTTCGATGAAGAGCCGCCCGTAGTCTATGAC
>JADGEN010000189.1:0-2009 GCA_016744355.1 Halieaceae bacterium | reverse complement strand
ACGCCGCCAACCTAAGCTACGATCCCAAGCATCACGATCCTCGCGGGCGTATGTTCTATGCACGGGTTAGCTACGCGTTCTAAGAGCTAGCTACCAGTTCGGCAAGCGCGCGCATAGACTGTTGGGCGCATTGAGGGCTTAGGCCTTTGATGCGCGGTCGCGCGACAATCAGGTAGTTCATGCCGAGGCGCTCTCGATACTGCTGGATTTCGCAGGCGACTTCCTCTGCATTGCCAACAATCCATGATTTCTCTATACGAGTGTTGCCCGGTTTTAGTGTACTTGCCAGCTGCTCCAGGCCGTGTATCGTTTTCTCGCACAGCGCCTTGTCATCGCTGACAAAAACCGTTCTCATCACTGCTATTTCGCTGGGCCTGGATTGGCTGTGATCGTCTAAAGCGGCGTTGTAGAGCGCGTAGTTTTTCTCCAGCTGCTGCAGCGACTCCATCGGCGAGGCGAGATAAGGTGCGCCCATTTTTCCTGCCTGTGCCAATGCCTTGGGGCCAAAAGCTGCCATCCAGATGGGCGGGTGAGGTTGTTGCAGAGGCAGTGGTGACATCACAGTGCCAACTTCCCCGGAACCGAAAACGCCACCTGCCCAGGCGGCTTTCATTGCAGTGAGATTTCGTTCCAGCAGCTCGCGTTTCTCGTTCGGTTTAACGTTGAAAGCGTCCAGCATAGTTTTTTGAAAGCCACGACCCAGGCCCAGAATTAATCGACCGCCACTCAGCTGATCCAGCACGGCAACTTGCTCCGCGGCCTGTAGGGCATTGCGGATCGGTAGAAGATAGGAAGTGGTGCCGAGTTTGATGGTAGTGGTGCGTGCGGCCACAGCTGCCAGTAGCAGGATGGGCTCGGGGATTGAAGTTGGGCCTGCAAAGTGACTCTCTGGCAACCAGAAAGAGTGGTAACCACACTGCTCGGCCAACTCGGCCTGTGTACACAGCGCATTTGCATCCATGGCGCTGCTAATATGCCAGGGTGTGATACCCAGACGCAGTGGATTGGTCTGTTGGCTTGCTGCCTGCATTTTGTTAACTCTGAGAGAAATTTGCCACGAGTACGCCCGGGGTGAGCGATTAGTGTACTATCGTGAAAAAAAGTTTGTACTGCGGAAGTCTATGAGCGAGCAAAAAAAATCATTCTACAATATTCATAAAGACGAATGGCCTGTCGCCGGCCTAATGTCCGCTTACTTTTTTCTTGTGATCACCAGCTTCTGGATTCTCAAGCCCATTAAAAAAGGCTTGTTTATCCAGTATTACGATACCTCCGGTTTCACACTGATGAACTGGTACTTGAGCGCCCCGCAGGCAGAACTCATTGCCAAGGTGTTGAATATGTTTGTCGCCCTTGCTGCGGTGGTGGCGTTTACGATGCTGGTGAGACATTTGCGGCGCCATCGACTGACACTTGTTTTATCCCTGTTTTTTATTGTGTGCTTTATTTTCTATAGCCAAATAATCGATAGCGCTGGCGACTGGACTGTGTGGAGCTTCTATCTGTTTGGAGACCTCTTCTCCACATTGATGGTTGCTACATTTTTTGCATTTCTGAACGATAGCGTAACACCCGATAAAGCCAAGCGTTTATACGGTGTGGTTGGTTTGGGTGGTGTATTGGGTGGTGTGTTTGGCACCACCGCCGGGTCCATATTGATTAAAACAATTTCCAACAGCGGTTGGTTGTGGGTTTGTGTCGTGCTGGCGCTGTTGATTATTACAGTTTCGATGATGGCGGGACGCCTGATCGAAAAAGACACGGCGCTTTCGGCAGACCTTGAAGAGTTAGAAGAAGATGCTACAACGGCTGGATCCGGTAAAAGTCATGCCGGCAACCCCGCTCTGGAAGGTGCGCGGCTGGTGTTTGCGTCACGTTACCTACTTTCGATTGTAGCGATTGTGGGTATCTATGAAATCGTGTCGACCATAGTCGATTTTCAGTTCACCAGTACTATTGCTCACTATCTTGAAGGCGATGCAATAGGGCGGCAGTTTACCCTGATGTTT
>JADGEN010000188.1 GCA_016744355.1 Halieaceae bacterium | reverse complement strand
ATGTAGCGCAGCAGCTGGAGCGTCGAGTTATGTTTCGCCGCGCTATGAAGCGTGTTGTGCAAAACGCTATGCGCCAGGGTGCTGAAGGCATCAAGGTTCAGATTGGCGGTCGCTTGGGTGGTGCTGAGATTGCACGTAGTGAGTGGTATCGGGAAGGTCGTGTGCCACTGCATACACTACGTGCCGATATCGACTATGCCACTTTTGAAGCTGCTACAACCTATGGAATCCTGGGTGTGAAAGTTTGGATTTTCAAAGGCGAAGTTATTGGCGATGAAGAGCAGGCTACTGACACCAAAGCTAAGAAAACAGCAACTAATTAAGGGTTACGCAGATGCTACAACCAAAGCGTACAAAGTTCCGTAAAATGCACAAGGGGCGCAACCGAGGTCTGGCACTACGTGGCAGCAAGGTTAGCTTCGGAGAATATGGCCTGAAGGCTACAGGTCGCGGCCGTATTACTGCTAGGCAAATTGAAGCAGCAAGACGTGCAATGACTCGCCACATTAAGCGTGGCGGAAAAATCTGGATTCGTGTTTTTCCAGATAAGCCAATTACGAATAAGCCTCTGGAAGTGCGCCAGGGTAAAGGTAAGGGTAACGTTGAATATTGGGTAGCCCAGATTCAGCCCGGTAAAGTACTTTATGAAGTACAGGGTGTTTCTGAAGAGATGGCGCGTGAAGCGTTTGCTCTGGCGTCAGCCAAGATTCCTGTTGCTACAACATTTGTTAAGCGGTCGGTGATGTGATGAAAGCTAGTGAATTGCGGGAAAAGTCCCCAGAGGACCTGGGTAAGCAACTGCTCACATTGCGTGAGGAACAGTTCAAGTTGCGTATGCAAAAATCAACTGACCAGTTGGGGCAGACACACTTGCTGAAACTGAATCAGCGCGATATCGCACGCGTTAAGACTGTACTGAATGAAAAGGCAGGTAGTTAATTATGTCAGGTGCAGAAAAAAGTACACGTACGGCGACCGGTAAGGTTGTCAGCAACAAAATGGACAAGACGATTACTGTGATGGTTGAGCGACGGGTAAAGCATCCCGTTTATGGCAAGTACATCACTCGTTCTTCCAAGTTGCATGCTCATGATGAGCAAAATCAATGCAACATCGGTGACACTGTGACGGTTGCGGAATCTCGTCCAATTTCCAAGAGCAAGACCTGGAAATTAGTGGAAGTTGTAGTCAGCGCGGCCTAGGTTTTATCTGGGTTTCGAACGATAGCAAGCACAGTATTCATGGCTCAGGCCATAGTTTGGAGTAGGAAATGATTCAGACACAGTCGTATTTGGATGTCGCCGATAACAGCGGAGCACGTCGCGTGATGTGCATCAAGGTGTTGGGCGGTTCACACAGGCGTTATGCCCGTGTTGGCGACCTCATTAAGGTAAGCGTAAAGGAAGCAATTCCACGCGGAAAGGTTAAGAAAGGCCAGGTAATGACTGCGGTTGTTGTTCGTACAAGAAAAGGCGTACGTCGTGCAGACGGTTCGCTGATCAAGTTCGACGATAACGCAGCAGTATTATTGAATGCTCAGGATGCCCCAATTGGCACGCGTATTTTTGGCCCGGTAACTCGTGAGTTGCGCGGCGAAAAGTTTATGAAGATTATTTCTCTGGCCCCTGAAGTTATCTAACGATAGCGCAGTCGCCGGTAGGATAGAGGAAAGAAAATGTCAAAAATTAAACGCGATGACGAAGTGATTATTCTGGCCGGTAAGGACAAGGGTAAGCGCGGAAAGGTTCGCAGAGTGTTGGACAACGGTAAACTTTTGGTTTCCGGGGTCAACATGATGAAGAAGCACACAAAGCCAAACCCCCAAATGGGTGTTGCTGGCGGTATTGTCGAAAGCGAGGCACCTATAGCGGGTTCCAACGTGGCAATATTTAACACCGGTTCCAGCAAGGCTGACCGTGTGGGTTATAAAGTGGAAGGAGATAGCAAGGTTCGTATCTTCAAGTCTAGTGGCGAGGCAATTGACTCTTAAGCGCCTGCTGACTGAGTTTATAGGTATTGATAATGGTAACGCTGAAAGAAAAGTACAAAAGCGAATTGGCCCCCAAGCTTAAAGAAGAGCTGGGTTTGGCTAACGTGATGGAAGTACCCCGTATCACTAAGATCACCCTGAACATGGGTGTTGGTGAGGCACTTGGCGACAAGAAAGTGCTGGAAAACGCGGTTTCCGACATGACAAAAATCTCCGGTCAAAAGCCGGTGGTTACCAAAGCGCGCAGGTCTATTGCGGGTTTCAAGGTTCGCGAAGGCTGGCCTATCGGTTGCAAGGTAACGTTGCGTGCTGACCATATGTATGAGTTTTTGGAGCGCCTGGTTAGTGTTGCTATCCCTCGTATCCGTGACTTCCGTGGCATTAGCCCAAAGTCATTTGACGGCCGTGGCAACTTTGCAATGGGTGTTTCTGAGCAAATTATCTTCCCTGAAATTAATTACGATCAGGTAGATGCATTGCGCGGTATGGACATCACTATTACTACAACTGCTAAGACGGACGATGAGGGTCGTGCACTGATGCGCGCTTTCAACTTCCCTTTGAAGAGCTAAGAGGCTTTATTCATGGCTAAAAAATCTATGATCGCACGCGAAAAGAAGCGGACTCAAACAGTCGCTAAGTTTGCGGCGAAGCGTGCAGAACTAAAGGCAGTCATCGGTGGTGTTGATTCTACCGACGAAGAAAAGTGGGATGCATTGATGGCAATGCAAAAGCTGCCCCGTGACGCCAGTCCTTCTCGCCAGCGTCGACGCTGCCAGATTACCGGTCGTCCACATGGTGTGTATCGTAAATTTGGCCTGTGCCGTAATAAGTTGCGCGAAGCAGCTATGCGTGGCGATGTGCCCGGTCTGGTTAAGGCCAGCTGGTAATAAACCTGTTGGTTTAGGAGAGAATTCGATTATGAGTATGCAAGATCCATTGTCAGATATGCTGACACGCCTGCGCAACGCGCAGATGGCAGGAAAGACCGGTGTAGAGATGCCCGGATCCAAGTTAAAGGCCGCTGTAGCCGCTGTTCTTAAGGACGAAGGTTACATTGCAGACTTTACTGCTGCAGACAGCGAAGGCAAGCCTCGCTTGGCTATAGAGCTGAAATATTATGAGGGCAAGCCCGTGATCGCCGAAATCGATCGTATCAGCCGCCCTGGTCTGCGCAACTACTCGAGCAAAGACGAATTGCCTTCAGTGCGTAATGGTCTGGGTGTTGCAATTGTCTCCACCTCTATGGGTGTTATGACTGATCGTGCAGCACGTGCCGCCGGTGTTGGTGGCGAAGTACTTTGCACAGTTTTCTAATTTAATTGATTTAAAGAGCATTTAAGATGTCTAGAGTCGCAAATAATCCGGTAACACTGCCAAGCGGTGTCGAGGTCAAGATAGATGGCCGCGATCTCACTGTAAAAGGTGGCAAGGGTAAGTTGGAGCTTTCACTGGTTGAAGGTATTCAGGTAAGCCAGGATGACAACGTTCTGACTTTTGCTTACGACAGTGACAAGTTCAGGGCTATGGCCGGAACTACTCGTGCACTGGTAAACAATATGGTCGTGGGCGTCAGCGCAGGCTGGGAAAAGAAGCTTATTTTGAACGGTGTTGGTTATCGTGCGAAAGCTTCAGGCAAATCTATTAACCTGACCTTAGGTCTCTCTCATCCAGTGGACTATACACTGCCCGAGGGTGTGACCGCCGAAACTCCTACTCAAACTGAAGTGGTAGTTAAAGGTTTTGATAAGCAGGCCGTTGGCCAGGCTGCTGCGGATATCCGTAGCTTCCGTCCACCAGAGCCATACAAGGGCAAAGGTATCCGTTACGCCGACGAGCATGTTCGCCGTAAAGAAGCCAAGAAGAAGTAGGTAAGCAGATATGAGTGCAGCAAAAAATGAATCAAGGTTGCGTCGCGCACGTCGCGCTCGCGCCCATATACAAGGCCTGGGTGTTAATCGCCTAAGTGTGCACCGTACTCCTCGGCATATCTATGCCCAGGTTATAGCACCAGCTGGCGACACGGTTTTGGCTAGTGCTTCTACGCTGGATACAAGCCTGCGTGGCGGACAAACCAGTAATGCCGAAGCCGCTGCTGCGGTAGGCAAACTGGTAGCAGAACGAGCTAAAGCGGCGGGCGTAGAGAAAGTTGCCTTTGACCGCAGTGGTTACAAATATCATGGGCGCATCAAGGCCTTGGCCGACGCCGCTCGTGAAAGTGGACTGGAATTCTAGGGTATTACTATGGCTTTTAACGATCAGAGAAAACAGCAGCAAGAAGGTGATCTCCAGGAAAAGCTGGTACAGATCAACCGTGTTGCCAAAGTGGTAAAAGGTGGTCGTATCTTCGGCTTTACCGCTCTTGCAGTTGTTGGAGACGGCAATGGCAAAGTAGGTTTTGGTCGCGGTAAAGCGCGCGAAGTGCCTATAGCTATTCAGAAGGCAATGGAGTCTGCACGTCGCAACATGATTTCGGTAGACCTGGACGAAGGCACCATACAGTACGCTGTTAAAGCCAGTCACGGCGCATCCAAGATC
>JADGEN010000187.1 GCA_016744355.1 Halieaceae bacterium | reverse complement strand
TGTATCGCCTTCACTGCGGGCGCCTCGCCAAACAGCTTTTTGTGTAAGGCAATACCCTGAGCGAGCAACGGGCTGCTGAAATCGGGCTGCCATCCGGGATAGCCAACGGTTGGCGTAATTTTCAGCTCGAGCAATTCAGCCAGCGCAACCACAGATTGCTGTAAAGACACGCTCTGTTCAGCGTTAAAGAAGCGATAACTGGATTCCACAAATAACGCACCCTCACTCAGCCGCATAACCGCCAGGTTAATACTCAGGTCGACCAGGTCTGCCGGTTGTTTCAGATTATAAGATTGCGCGCCGTGTGGAAACAGGGCGATAAGCTGCACTATTTTCTTACTGTCAGCCAGCGACAAAACGGGTCCGCTGTCGGCAGGTTCTAAAACCAGCTCTAGCGCCGCATCTGCTTCTGGCAAATACCCGTTCCACTGTTGCAGAAAACGACTGACAGCCTCAACGAGCATATCTTTTTGCCCGCAGGGACAAGCGAAGCGCACCTCACCCTCTCTTGGGATAACATTGTGAGCAACGCCGGCGTTAAAAGACTCTAAGTGTAGATCTCCAACTTCGCCGAGGAATTCACCGAGAAGCTTAATCGCATTGCCCAGTTGCTCGTGTATTTGTATTCCTGAGTGACCGCCGCCAAGCCCCTTAATGGTAAGTGACCAGAACTCCAAAGCGAGCTGGTCAGATTGCGTTGTAAAATCATGGGTAAGTTCCCACCCCCCACCCCCGGCGCAACCAATGTAGAGCTCGTTCCAATCCTCGGTGTCCAGATTGAGCATGTGCTTGCCACTTAATAAAGAGGCATCGAAGTTCAATGCGCCGCCCAGTCCCGTTTCCTCATCTACGGTAAATAGCAATTCAAGTGGAGGGTGAGCCACCGATGTGTCGGTCATCACGGCAAGCGCCGCGGCACAACCTATACCGTTGTCTGCACCCAGTGTTGTTCGGTCCGCTTTCAGCCAGCCGCCGTCCACTTCCAGCGTTAAACCCTGGGTGTGAAAGTCATGAGATTTGTCACCGGTTTTGACCGTTACCATGTCCAGATGATTCTGGATAATAACCGTAGCGTGGCCCTCCATACCAGTGGATGCAGCAACTGATACAACAAGATTACCTACATCGTCTACAGCACAGGAATGCCCTAGCTGCTCAGCCTGATCGATAACGTACTGCCGTACAGCCGCTTCTTCTTTTGAAGGCCGTGGAATTTGTGTGAACTGGTAAAAATGCTCCCACAAGTGAGAAGGCTCTGTGGGGTAGTTAGCTGGTTTCATTGAGTTGGCTCCACGGGTGCAATGCGATTATACGCCAGCCACTGTAATGCCCGCCACCATTGCCACCGAATGCGCAAACACATTCTGTAAGCAGTCATGGCTGTGCTAGTCTGTTTACTCATCACTGGAGGCACAATGAACAAACATTACATCAGTGCGCAACAACTTCTGCAGGACTCTTTTGCTCTTGCTATGGCGATTTTCGAGAGTGGTTTTAAACCAGACTTCATCGTCGGGGTGTGGCGCGGTGGTGCACCGGTTGGGATTGCCGTGCAGGAGCTGCTGCAGCTACTGGGAACGCATTCCGACCATATCGCTATTCGCACCTCGTCTTACACCGGGATAGGCCAACGCGGAAAGACCGTTAAGGTGCACGGACTATCCTATCTCACAGAAAGAGTCTCAGCAGGCCAGTCAGTGCTTCTGGTAGACGATGTCTATGACACCGGCCTGTCCTTGCAAAGTGTTACCGAAAAACTGGAAATTGCCTGCGCACAGCATCGATTGGATATTCGCATGGCAACGCCTTACTTCAAACCCGGAAACAATCAGACAAATCGCACACCCGATTATTATGTGCACGAGTCTGCACAATGGCTTGTCTTCCCTCATGAGCTCATTGGACTCACCGCAGATGAAATTCGCGAACACAAGCCGGAGCTAGCACAGTACCTCAACAGAATGGAACTATCGTAAATTTCCGCTGACTAAAGTTTGAAGGGCAAGTTTACGCAGTGTTCAGCTGTGACTTATTACACAGATTTCACGCGTATTTTTTACAACAAACTTTCTTGCCGCAGCGCTACAATCATTCTGAAGCAGAACGCATACTTTCGAGAACACTATGACTAGACGAGACAACGACAAAGCAAGCTTGGTGGATTTCCTTCGCAGCATAAAATTCACCCACCAGAAGCCTGCGGCGGTCGACACCAGCTGCCCCACACATTTTGCCAATTTCAATCAGCGCGCAGGGCTCAGTACTAAAGAGTCTGCTGAGGAAAGCGAGCACATACGCAGCGCTAACTAAGTACGCTGCGTACTGTTTACCGCCTCACTCCAGAAGGGCTACTACCTGCCCGTCTAAATCAGCTTAAATGCACAAACGGTTTTAACATCGCGCTACCGCAAATTGCCCAACGCTTTTCACGCGACACAAGATGGTTGGCAATTACTGCAAATACCAGCGGGTTAAAGGGAAAGCCAACATGGCTTGCCATTACCGCCATATTAGTCACGTAACGAGGGTCTCCCTCACACTTCGCAATACCCGAACCAACAATTCCATCGGTCTCACTGTGAAGCGCCAACACCGGCACTCGCAACTCCCCTCCTCTATATGTATGCGCAACCCAACGGGCCAGGGATTCCTCATCCACAGGCTCGGCGTTGTCATACACCCTGTCCATAACGCTATATAGAGCAGTACCACGAGGGTCACCAAACGGTGTACCCAGAGTAATGACCTGCCTGATCATATGTGGGTATTGATGTGCCAGGGCTACCGCATATAAGCCACCGAGACTCCAACCGATTAGGGTGACTTTTCTACCGGATACCTCGAACTCTTTCTCTATGCGCTGCGCTATCAATTTTTCGGTGTCCGCCCTATGGGCGAGAAACGTCTCCAACCCCTCCCCCTGACTTTCTGACTTATTGCGTCCAAGACCCCAGGGAATGGCGTTATATCCGCGCCGATTGAGGAACTTTCGAAGTTGGGAAGTGGAGCCATCTGCGCCCATAAAACCGGGAATAGTCATAATGCTATGGCCGTCGCCCCGGGGAAGCGTTTTGAAAAGCGGAGCGAGCATTGCGCTACTGCCCATCTCCAGGAAGACTCGCCCCATCTCCATCGCACTGTGGCTCAATTTGGGCGGCCTGAGATCTGCAGTAAAAACGTGAGATGTGGCTGCCATGAAAACTCCGATACGCGCTGATTTAACCAACATAATGGCCAGAATAAGCTCAGGAATACAGCAAAATCTGCCGTTGCCGGTTCAACATTTTATGCTAGAATCTGCCGAATTGGCTTCTGGCCACCCCCAACACTTGAGCAAATTGTGACAACCACCCGCGACAATATTTATGCAAGCCCCCTTGATGAGCCCGGGCAATTTGCCTTCGATAGCTCGGTGGTCAGCGTATTTCCCGATATGATCAAGCGGTCGGTCCCGGGCTATACCACCATCATTGCTATGACGGGCTTGCTGGCCGGACGCTACGCCACTAGCGATAGCAAGATATATGATCTGGGCTGTTCCCTGGGTGCCTCTACCCTGGCAATGCGGCAGCACGTACACCATGAGAGCTGCGAAATCATCGGCGTGGACAATTCCCAGGCCATGCTCGATCGCTGCCGCAACATTATCGACACCGACACGCACGAACTGCCTGTATCACTGCTGTGTGGCGACATACAGGATGTTCCGATTGAAACAGCCTCTGTAGTAGTGCTTAACTTTACCCTGCAATTTATAGCGCCAGAGCTACGCGATGCGGTTATCCAAAAAATATATGATGGCCTGAAGCCCGGCGGCATCATGGTGCTATCGGAAAAAGTTACCTTTGAAGACCCACACCTGGATCAACTGAACATCGACCTGCACCACCAGTTTAAAAGTGCCAATGGCTACAGCGACCTCGAAATCGCGCAGAAACGCACTGCGCTTGAAGACTACCTACGCCCCGAAACCCTCAACCAACACAAGCAGCGTATATCCACTGCGGGATTCAGCAGCTGCGATGTGTGGTTTCAGTGTTTTAACTTTGCCTCCCTCGTTGCGCTCAAATGATTGACTACCAGGGGCTGATCCAGCGCTGGAGCGAAGGAGAGATGAGCCCCTGGGCCGAAGTTCTGCCGCAACAAATTGACAGCGGCCTCTCACACAAACGCTACGGCGACCTGGCCCGCTGGCAAAAATGCGTACAGGCGCTGCCC
Organism: Halieaceae bacterium; assembly: GCA_016744355.1. GTDB lineage: Bacteria > Pseudomonadota > Gammaproteobacteria > Pseudomonadales > Halieaceae > JBALVT01. The sequence continues at coordinate 364 of JADGEN010000187.1, read as the reverse complement.
GACATCCAGGGCGATATATTGACTCTAAACGATTCACAGGTAGGCGCCAGTAGCACCACCGCACTGAATGAAAGCACCATGGAGCAGCTGCGTGATGCCCTGATGGGCCTGCATCCGTGGCGCAAGGGTCCCTATAATTTATTCGGCGTACACATCGACACCGAGTGGCGCTCCGACTGGAAATGGGATCGACTGGCCACGCAGATAGCACCATTGAAAGATCGACGCGTATTGGATGTAGGTTGCGGCAGCGGCTATCACTGCTGGCGCATGTTGGGGGACGGGGCCACCGAAGTGATCGGCATAGACCCCACGCCGCTGTTCGTCACGCAGTTCAGCGCCCTGCAAAAATACATGCAACAGG
>JADGEN010000186.1:4339-4601 GCA_016744355.1 Halieaceae bacterium | reverse complement strand
ACTGGAGAGAATGCATGGCGAACCGCTGCCCGGGCGTAATATCATTTTCTTTGTCATCATTATGGCGTTGTCACTGAGCTCTTTTTCAGTGCTGAACCGGCTGACCGGTTCGAATGAGAGCCCGCAAAACAATAATCAGGAACAACAACCCACCGATGGAGGAAACCAGCCCCCCAAAACCCATTAGCCCCATACCCAAAATCCGCTCTATAGAGTCCAGGCTCTGCTCCGCACCCGCCACCTTTCGTTGCACACCATAACC
>JADGEN010000186.1:0-4329 GCA_016744355.1 Halieaceae bacterium | reverse complement strand
CCACCGGACCACACCAGTCCACCCACATGCATAAGCTGACCTGTGCTGTAAATCACTGGCTGCCAAATTGCCATTTTGATACTGCGCAATGGGTAGCCCAGTTTGGGTAGTAACAAATAACACACCCCCATCAAGGCCAATGTCACACCCACTATGGAACCGTGATAGTGCGCGGGAATGGTGACGTTACTACCGGAAATGAGAAAGCCAATCACACCACCTATGCCAAACAGAAACACCGAACATTGCAGCGCTGAACGCGCCAGTAATTCATCTGCCGATGAACCACCGTAGCGCATTAGTCCGGTGATGACTGCCAACGCAAGCGGCAGAGTAGCCAAACTCCCACCCCAGCGCATTAGCCAGGTGAACAGCTCTACATGCTCCAGGGCTGTGATGGGATATGCCAGGTAGATGAGAGGAGATATGAATACGCAAGCCAGCCCCACAAACAAAATCACCAGAACAACTCGCGGTGTAACCGGCAGTTCCAACCCTGCCGCGCGCGACAGCCACAGCCAACACACCAGCATCAGCAGCGTATAGGTAAACTGCAGTACGTGTCCGCCGCCCCAGAACAACAGTTCAAAATAAGACTGGCCCATTAAATAACCAGGCATCTGAAAATAAGACCAGCCGAAACACAGTAGTGCTACCGCGGCAGAAACAGCAGCCGCATTCAGACCAAAGCGCAGGGCTCCAGTACCGCTCATCCAAGGACCAACCGGCGCCATAAAAATCATGCTGTTTAGCACCAACAGAGAAAAGCCCAAGGCAAATAACAACAAGCCACTGAAGAACAGGGGGTGTTGCAGCACTGGTACATAATTGCTCATCAGAGGCTGAGCCTCGCGCACAAAGGGCGAGATAATGATGATCAAGGCACCAAGACTAGCCAGCACCAGGGCCGGCCAAGCGAGCCACGCCCGACCGGGACGCTGGTTCAAGCTCCACAAAATACCGCCAAAAGACAAACTCCACACCAGCACCGACAGGTCTACATGAACCACCAAAGCAGAGTGGAAAAAATCTATCCAGGGTATGTAGTCCGACACATAGGGTGTGCGAGACACAACCAGTAACAGTGAAAATATACCCGCACCCAACAGTGCCAATACGCACAGCCAGAGCCAGCCCAGAGCCAACTGGCGCCGTGAATCATTCGGCACCGCTAGACTGTAATCTTGTTCCGGGGTCACTGTAGCCTGAATCCTTGTTTGAAATTAGCCACCATCACCTGGGCCGGCTGTAATTCGATGTCCTGCTCAAATTGCCAGGGATAGCCTTCTATTGCCTCATCGTCGTTCATACGCAGCTGTAGATTGTGACTACCAGCAGGCACTTCAAATTGCATATACACACTGGCTATTCCATCGCTGTGTAATCCCGAAGCAGGCACCGTGTCACGGTACAGTGTTTTCCCATCGAGGATCAACTGCAGCTGCAATGCGGAGCGCTCTCTGGGACAGACTTCAGTAACCTGGGCCATAGAGGTGGGCCGCATGCCTTGGCCAGACTCAGTAGTAGTCGTACACTCACCGATGATCTTACCGGGATGACGCACGGCGAGTTTTAGCAGCGCCGTGTCATCGTCCAGAACCCGGTAAGTTGGCTCGTGACTAAGATAGACCAGGGGCAGAAAAAACAAGGTATAGCACAGCGCCTGCCCCAGATAGCCCAACGCCCTATTCATGGACTGACTCCCGGGGTTGCGACGCAATTTCGTCACTTAAGTCCGCCTGGAATGTACTCACTTCGTGAGCTAACTGCGCAGTTCCCTGCTCACCCAACCAGCGCAATCGAACTTTTTCCCGCGGTACTCGGGTGCGCAAAACAGGCATGCGCTCTTTATCAAACCGCTGGTTCATCCATTCATTGCCCAGTCGATAGTGGCAATCCCCCTCACAGCAACCACTGATCATTACTCCTTCAGCTAAATTTTTGCGCAGCACATAGTCAATGAAAGCCGGCGGCACCAATGCGGTACAAGGCATACTGACAGTCGCGACACTCGGGGATGACATGGAGTCCACTACGCTGCCGTGATCACAACCGTAAACCAGAATACGCGGTTCATCCGGTTTCAGTTCAGCCAATTTACTCTCGGTGAGCGACAGCAGCTCCTTGATATGAAAACCTGGAATACTGATACCGGTGGTCAACTCATCCACATGCCGAAACGGGGATGAAGAGGGGCAGGCGCCTGCACAAATACCACAGCTGATACACAAGTTCGGGTCGACAACTGACTGCTGGTGCCCCTTTTTGAAATCGTGCTCTTTCATGGTCACTGCTTCGTAGGGGCAATCAGCCAAACACCAGCCACAACCATTGCAGTTATCAGGATCAACCACCGCTACCGGTGATTGTTTTGCTCTTTTTGAAGGCAACCACGGAAGAATAGTGAGAACTGTTGATAGCCCTACCAATATTGCCCAGGTTTGCCCGGGGCCCCAGCTGCTTATCAGGGTGTAGGGGTTAAGAAAAATCCAGTCCAGCCCCACAGTGGTGACAGCCACGTCAAGATTGGCGGGTGCCTGGCTCAGCGCAGGCTGCCAAAGCGACACCACCAGCATAGCCAGTAAGGTTCCCGCCGCCAGGCCCTTGGTCGGATTGGTACGAGCGCCAGTTATACGCTTGATATGGATAAACATGCCCAGCAGCAGCGCCAGGGGAATACCAATATGCAGAAAAACCAGCAGCGAAAAAAAACGATCGCTGAGCGCAGCCTCATTGAGGAAATTACTGGCCATGGGGTCAACCATAATCGGTAGCCAGTCGAACAACTGCGCTGTGGTGGTCGCAATATACTGGGCCTGAATGTCCCACACCAGCCAGTATCCACCTATAGCAGAAGCGAACAATAACCACAGCAGAGGAATGCCCGACACCCAGCTGAACCAGCGCACTCCGCTGTACCTATCCATGGCAAACTCACGCAATAAATGCAGAGTAACGCAAACCCCCATTGCGGCGGAGGCATAACGATGAAAACTGCGCATAATACCGCCCAGATACCATTGCTGCACAGAGATATACTCCATGGAGGCATGGGCGCCGGTGATGCTGGTTTCAAAGAATATAAACAGATAAACACCGGTAATCGCTACAATCCAAAAGTAGAAAAACGATAAGCCACCCAATTGATACATTGGGTTCCAGGCTGGGGTAAATACCTTTGAGAACAGGCTATCAAGCCTGTTCATTCCCATCTTTAACGGAGATTTCATTGATCAGCCTTAATACTGCGGCGCCATTCTTTAAACAACACCCATCCGAAAGCAAGTGACACCAGTATCCCCACAAAAGTACCAATAAAAACGGATATATCAATATAGTAGGAATCAGTCGCCGGGTCATACACCGTACAAAACAAACGAATCCGCCCGCCCAGATAGTCTAAAGCAGAATGACTGGCTGGCTTATTAAAAACCAGCTCTTTAAGCGGCTCAATCATCTGCGGTATGGGGTAGGTAATACCATACACCTGCCGGTACACCACTCCACTCCTATCAATAATAGAGGTCTGGATCAGGTGATCAAAGCCCCTGGCCGATGGCGTAAAAATAAATCCTAGCTGACGCACCAATTTTTCAACGTTGGCCGTATCGCCCGACAAAAAACTCCAGTGCTCATCATCTACGCCTTCACCGCGTCGAAACTGAGCCATGCGCTCGGGCGTATCCTTGGCAACATCAAAGCCAACCGTTACCAACTCGAAGCTGTCCTGCCCCAGAACCGCACGTGCCTTGTCGGCCACCTCGCTCAGATGTTGAGTTGTTGCGGGACAAATATGATGGCAGCTGGTAAATATCAAGCTGATCACCAAAGGCATGCCTCTATAGTCCTCAAGCGAGACCTGCGAACCGTCGGCTCGCGTTAAGACAACATCCTCCACCATAGTGCCGATGGCTTCCTGACTGTAAGCCAGGGCATCATCGTGACTAAACTTGGTAAAATCCGGATCAGTATTCGCAATAACCACATTAGCGAAAAGAAAAAGGCCAGCTATCGCCGGCCATAGATACTTTGACATAAAAAACTTGCTCAACAAAAAGTGAGGCCTAACCGATACCCCAGGTTTCGGCGAGGTACTTCCAGTTTATGAAATAATACAGAGCGAAGCTTATAAAGAACACACCCGCCAGCACCAGCGTGCCCGGTATAGCAAATGCGCTGCCACCGTTAGCGTTGTATTCCTCATCAGTTACCGGCGCAACAATACAGGGCTCCGCCATCGGCTGGTCACCCAGTTTTTTGCCAAATAATATAGTGCCCACCATGATCAGGCAGAACGCAGCGCCACCGACACAGGCCAGTATCACCGAC
>JADGEN010000185.1 GCA_016744355.1 Halieaceae bacterium | reverse complement strand
GGGGGGACCTTCTTAATCAAGGGATTTTTTTAATGACAGGGGGTTCCACAGAGCCTTTTTTGACTACCTCAGTATCTAATGAAGACGATGGTCTGTTTCATGTGCGGGGTGATGGCCAGTTCTCTGCATCTGATTTTTACAATGGAGGTGGTTTTGTGCGTATTGTCGGTGATGGTGAGGTGAGATTGTCACAAACCTACACTCAGAAAAATTCAACCGTCTATGATCGTGAAACTAACGAGTGGGTGGAGGACTATTCTTCCTTAACTATTGTCAACGGCCTATTAGCTGCAACCACCATTGATATATTAGATGGAACACTTGGCGGCTCGGGTTCTATTTACGGTGATGTTAACATTGGTGACGGCGCTGAATTGCTCCCGGGTAACTCTCCCGGCACATTATTTATCGATGGTGACCTCTTAGTGAATGTAGGTGCATCAATTGTGCTTGAAATCACTGATAGTGAAGTCGATAGATTGGTAGTTACTGGCACAATAACAATTCTTGGCGACATAGTTTTTGAACTACCTGACGATTTAGGGTTGGGATTTTTAGAAAATCTCTCCCTAGCTGATTTCTTTTTTGACGGGCCAAGCGTTGCAGGGGCTACTGCAATAACTGATTTTGGTGGCTTTTCTGGTGCATCATTTTTTGCGACAACCGGAAACGAATTATACAGTTACGATGTTAATGCAAGTGGCCGATTAGTTAATAGACAATTTGTTAGCTCTGTTTCAGCGTCGGCATTAGCAACTCCTGTTCCTACAATGACAGCCTACGGGCTTGTTCTCACAGGGCTAGCCTTGGTATTAATTGCCGCTCGTCGTTTGCGGGGTTTTTCAAAACCTGAATAGTGAGGGGAGAGGGCTATAGTGGGTACTGCCAACCCACCGGGCGAGATTGATATAATCTGGCTATGAATACTTATAACCGCCAACGACTTCCACCTGATATAGTTTCATACGCCGTTTGGATCTACTACAGTTTTGGCCTTAGTCACCGCCGTTGTGCCGGGCCATTCATCGAAGATTTTCTAGCCGAACGAGACATCACCGTCAGTCGCGAAGCGATCCGCCTCCGGTGTATCAAGTTTTGCGCATGCTTCGCGCAGAGTCTGGAGCTAATGCACAGAAGCTACTGAGGTCTCAGTTCGCCACAGGGTGCCACCGGATAATTGAGAGCGGACTTTATCCAAACTTCGTTGGTGATGATACCGAAACGGTTTTCAGCAGTAAGTTGAAGAGAGGTAAGGGTTTTTTGAAACCGAACTTCTCGCTCGGGCCGAGCTTCACTACCCACGCTGCTGAATAAAATCTAAAAAATTGCTGTTAACAACAGTGTTGTTTGCCGCAGTCATTTTGTCACAAGAGAGGCAAAGAGCTGGTTAATAGTGGTGGGTTGGACAGTGCGTTGGTCGTAGGATATTCTGCTCTGGTTGTTGACATTTTAAGCCTCAGGAAAAATATGTCTGCCGGAACTGTTCAAAGAAATACTCCGATACAAAGAAGTGCCGCTATGCTGGCGCGTCCCGTAAAATTAGCCAGGGCCTTCGATAATCCAGAGCAGATTATATCCTTGGTCGAGAGTGGCGCACCCTACAAAACTATTACAGCGGTCCAAAAGAACCCAGCCAATGAGAATACGCCCGGCTGGTTTAGAAATTTCTGGGCCCTGGGAGGGAAGGTCCTTCTCGATGGTGCTGAAGACGCCTTTTACAATGCCAACTTCATTGACGCAGCAAAAAAGAGTTTTCAGGCTGAAATAGTCGAACCTCTGGCGATGATGACCAATCTGAACGTTCCCGCGGAGGAGTCTCCTGTCCACCTGGATTTACCGCTTTTCAGAGGTGCTCACCAACGTGAAGTGCCGGGTTGGTTGTTAGCGCCAATGGGTTATTCAGGCCTGTTTCAGGAATGGGCGATTCCTGTCGCATCTGCGATTACCTGGTTCTATGCGGGTTCAGGTGGCGATTTCGAGTATTGGCCGCAAGGCCTTGATCACCCATCATCAACGGTATCAGCGCCTTATTCTAATTCATCGGTGGTAGCGGATAACGAGTATATGTTTCATCGGGTGGGTCAAATGGGTGTGCCTGGGAGTTATCTGGTAGATGGAATTTCCAGTGAAGCCTTGCTGCATAGATGCGGAACAAGTTGGGAGATCAGGCATGGAGAAAAGCTTATTCGAAGCTACGTTGACAGCGAGGTAAGAATATCAATCCTGTGGAAGGCATTCTGTTTCAAGGATCAACGGGCGGCTGATGCTTTTCATGACCCTTCCTGTAATATTACGCCACAGATGATTGTAGATATATTCAATTCAGACCTGAAAGAGAAGGGCGTTGACGTTAAGGAACCTGTTGACATTGAATCTGATCAAGAGTGGATGTCCATCATACTTGAACATTATAATTCACCAGAAGGACTTGCCTATTAGCAATGCCCGTTTAGGAAAGCGTAGTACTGATTCGTTCGCATCCATTTATAAACGATCTACATTTTCAGTTAGAGATTTTTGTGCCGGCTTTATCTGTTTTTACGGCATCGCCAAGTTAGGTCGCTGATATCAGTATCATCAGCGGTATTTCCAACATAACTCGCCGAAATGAGATAATCCGCCGGTGAATACCTAATTCGGCTTTGCCCTCTGTTATCAATTAGCGCTATGAGTGTTTTTACGAAAAACCGACTGTCTCAGGAAACCAAATCAGCCGTCGCGTCGCTGGATGATCTTGCAACACGAGCTGACTACTCGTTTATAAAGTCTCTCAATTGCGACCCTGATTCGAAAGTAAACGGGGCCGACCACGCGCCGCGACAAGTCTTTACAGGCCATTACGTTCCGGTGAATCCCACGCCTATCAAAGACCCTCAGTACGTCACGCACAGCACAAACTTTTTCCGCGAACTTGGCTTCGCCGATAGCATGGCTGAGATGGACGACTTCGTGCGACTGTTCTCTGGCGACATGTCGCAGGTACCTGAGCCTATGCGCAAGCTCGGTTGGGCGTGTGGGTATGCACTTTCCATCTATGGTACCGAATATTACCAGCAGTGTCCGTTCCAGACTGGCAACGGATACGGAGATGGACGTGCAATCTCTGTGCTTGAAGCGGTCATCAACGGTCGACGCTGGGAAATGCAGCTCAAAGGTGGTGGTCGGACACCTTATTGTCGCGGTGCGGATGGTCGCGCCGTCCTGCGGTCGAGTGTCAGGGAGTTTCTGGCACAGGAGCACATGCACTCGCTCGGAGTGCCAACATCACGGTCTTTCAGTTTGTACGTTTCGAAAACGGAGAAGGTCAAGCGGCCGTGGTACTCGGAGGGCTCGAGCTCGAAGGATCCCGACAGGCTTGTATCTGAGGCCGTCGCTATATCGACACGGGTTGCACCGTCGTTTATTCGGGTCGGCCAACTCGAGCTCTTTGCTCGCCGAGCCCGCAAGAAGGAGCATCCGAAAGCGATGGAGGAGCTAGCGAAAATCGTGCTGCACTTGATCGATCGTGAGTATGGTGACGTCATCGACCAAAACTTAACCACTGCACAAAAAGTAGTTTTGCTCGCGCGTGAGTTCCGCAGTCGCCTTACATCGCTTGTGGCGGATTGGATCCGCGTCGGCTACTGTCAGGGTAACTTCAACAGCGACAACTGCGCGGCTGGTGGTTTCACTCTTGACTACGGTCCATTTGGGTTCTGTGAGGTGTTCAATCCTGAATACCAGCCATGGACAGGTGGTGGGCAACATTTCTCGTTCCTGAATCAACCCATGGCAGCGGAACAGAACTTCCACGTATTTTGCACGGCTTTGCTGCCGTTAGTGGCTTCGCATGAAGACTATCTGCGAGAGTTGGGCGAGATTCGAACGGATTTTTCGAAAGTAATGCAGGCGCAAATGGAGAAGATGTGGGCTGCCAAACTGGGGCTTTGTACTTTTGATGCGGCGTTGTTCAGTGAGCTCGAAATGCTTATGGTGCAGACTCCTCTCGATTACATCATCTTCTTCCGCGAGCTCTCGATGCTACCCGATGACATTGGGCCACTCAAGAAAAGCTTCTACAGCCAGCCAGATCCTGAGGGAATGGACAAGCGTTGGTCTCACTGGCTAGAAAAATGGAAAGTGCTCATCGGCACCACCACTGATACGAATGCTACAGCGCCCATCTCCCTTGAGGCGGTCTCCAGAGCGATGAAACTCGTTAACCCGAAATACAGTTTGCGAGAGTGGTTCGTCGTGCCAGCGTATCAGCAAGCGGCTGCGGGAAACTATTCGATCCTTCGAGAGCTGCAGGCAGTTATGACGCAGCCATATGCTGAGCAGTCGCAGGCTGTGGAGGACAAATACTATAGGTTGAAACCGTCTGAGTTTTTTGAGCTTGGTGGCCTATCGCATTATAGCTGCTCCTCGTGAGTGCTACATCGCCAAAATAGTTCTGAGCACACTCGCAAAAGCAACAGGCTGGTCAAGCATTAGGTGATGTCTGGCGTCGGGAATTTCGATCATCGGTATATGCTTGCCACCACACTCGCGGACATATTCGGCAGAATCGGCATCGAATAAACTGCTCTGCTCTCCATAAACAATTACCACAGGGCCAGGTGC
>JADGEN010000184.1 GCA_016744355.1 Halieaceae bacterium | reverse complement strand
GGTTTTGAGACCGTGCAAACTTCCGGGCGTAACACCGGGAAGCGCAGGTACTGTCGGATCATTAAACAGTAAAAAACCCCACTGGTAATCACGATAATAACTCTCGGAGCCACGTAGTTTTTTCAGGTACTTTGAGTATGTTGACAGGCTGGCATCACGAGTAGTCTGTGCCAGCAGGTCAATAACACGCCGAGTTTCATCCTTTAGGTCTACGCGGGGACCTTCATCTGCCAGCGCCTCTATCCGGCCATCGGGGCGGGTTGCATAGATTGTCCAAAGGCCTATACGGCGAAGAATAGTGAGTACTGCGCCTGAATTGTAACTGTCTTGTAAAGCGTTAATGTAGGCAGATCCCGCAAGGACAAGTAGCATTGCACGGCTGTTTATCCAGTAATTATAGCCCTCCGGCCAGGCTTCGGTTAATGCCATGGCCTCTATAGTCTGCTGGAAATGCCCCTGCGCCCGCCGCAACAGTAAGTCATCTTCAGGATTGGCTTCACTGTGAATTGTGACTGCAAGAATCCAGGCCTGGGCAGCTGCTGAAGACCTTCCATGCCATAGGGAGACGCTTTCATCATCAAGTACCTGAAGATACGCCCGCAAGTTGCCCCGCAGAATGCTTCGAATACTATCGGCTTCAGCGACGGTCATCCGGGGGCTGAGTAAAAGTAGATCAAACGCCAGGGCCCACTCCCAACTATCCACAGGCCTCCCTTTTGCATCCAACTGGCCAGAGGGCCGGTGGAGTAGAAAATCTATCGCCTGACGCGCTTTTTTAGCGTCTCCGGTGCCTAGCCAGCAGACAAGTTGGCTCATCAGCTTCTCTATAGCACAGCTGCGCCTCGTATCGTATAGCACATCCTGTGATTGATAGTTGGCTATTCGCCTCGCCATCGATGGGGCGATACCACTACCCTGCCACGATCTCAAAGCTGGCAACAACAATCTGGGATGATCAGATTCCAGCACTCCATCGAGTGTACGTTCGGCATACTTTACGGGGGGAACAAAAAACTGACTGACAGCCGACGAATCAAGCTCCAATTTTTTAAGCAGAGCCGCAGCAAGAAATCGCGGGGATACATCATAAATTTGGACAGTTCGCACACCGAAATAAACAAGCAACACAAGTACGGTACCAGAGAGAATCAATGCCAACTTACGCACTTCTCTCTCCCTTGCACCTGACTTCTGCGTCGCTCTCCATTTTCGTTAGTGCAGACCCTTGTGCGATACCCGATTAGCCGTTCGTCGATTTAGCTTCAGTTGAGACAAGCTTGAGAACAGGAAAAAATAGAACATCCAGCTAACCCGGGCTGAATCCAGAGGGCTGCCAAACAAACCAAATACACACACGGCAATTACCCCTGTTGTGTACACAGGTGCCAGGGAGTCGAGGCTATGGTGAAAATAATTGCTGCGAAGCACTAGTCCAAGCAATACAAGAAAGAGCCCCAGGCCCAACCAGCCACTTTCGAACCAAACTTGTAAGAACGTGTTTTTTACGTGCCAGGGTAAATGCGAAAAATCATTGTAATAAAACCAATAGTCCAGACCAGATTTAAAAGAGCTATTCCGCAAGAGATTGAAGCCATTGGCAGAAATTTCAATTGAATCAATCTCCAATAGAGTATCCGCTGTTCCGTAGTGTATGGTCAGAACAGTGGGCCAACGCCAGAGTGCCCCCCTCTCGCCGACTTGGCCAGAGTTTATCTCAAGGGAATAGTCCTCCACCGCTTTTTTTGTTTTGGTAAAACTAATACTCTCACGTACGCAACGTGGCATAAAATTGCTGGCAAAGATCAGGTTTCGTTCACACAGAGCTACCGTGACACGCCCCGCCTGTTCTGCCCGTAGATGAAGCGCGACTGTATAGGTGGTATATGGCTGGATAGCTAACCTCTGGCCCACTGTGAGATCGTGCCCCCCACCCAATTGCAGCATGACGCGGTGTTTATCCCGAATAACACTAAAACTACCAACATCACGCACCCGCTGTGAATGGGCATCGATATATCTGGTAGGAAAACTCCCCACGCCATTGCCAAATAGTCCCACAAAAACACCATCCCCCGAGCTACTTTGTACGTTTGCCCAGTGGTTCTGGCGAGTTTCAAGATCCGACGCTACATGACTGACTCGCGCATTGATCTGGCTGCCGCCCAGAGCAAAGGCCGCAATAGCAGGCAGAGCAAAAGTGGCTCCAACAAGTAAAAGACGGTTAAAGACAGTAAGCTCACCAGTTTCTCTCAAAAGCAGCAGAAACAGGAAGTAACCCAGCCCAAGCCCGCCGGACATAAATACGGCAGCTATCAAGGATGGCTCCGCCCAGCGGCTGGAAAAATGCGCACTAACTGCGACTCCAACTAGCAGGACCGCTATTGCGGTTGCGACATAGCGGTGGCGCCCTACCCGGAGCACTAGTTTATCGCCGTAAGCTAGTAACAAAAGTGCGCCGAAACAGGCTAAGCCAACACTGCCCGCAGCTTTAAACGCGATAACAGCAGCGACAAGTTCTACCCCCAAGGTAGCAATCAATCGAGCCAGAGGGAGGAGCGGAGATAACCCCAAACGATAACGCGACCAGAGTGACAATACAGCATAAAGGGCGAGTGAAATTGCAAAAGCCGCATAGGTGGCACGAGTGAACCCCACCAAAGTCACGTAGGCGAGAGCGAGAAAAGCCAGCACCGCCAGCGAGCGAAGCCAGACCTTTTTTCCATAGGCTATGCCATAACAGGTTATTGGCAATAGCAGCAACAAAACCCCGTCAATCACTTCCCCACCTGTGTGCATATCCGAAAATACGCCAGTAACACGGTAAGAAGACGATAGGTCGAGGAATGAAGAGACTATATGGTACCAGGCGGGCCAAGTAAGGATAATACCTAGTGTCCCCCTCTCCCATAGCACAATGAGACCCAACAACACGGCCGCAAGTGACATCCCCAGCACGAGAAAGTTAACTGCCTTTTGCTTATTCAGGGCGAGATGATAGCCCCACATGGGCACCAGGGAAACGCCCCACAGCATGCCCTTGAACACTTTATAGGCATACTCATTGGTGTAGTACGGATTGTCAGAGATGGCCTGGGGTGGCAGCACAAACATGGCCCACCCGGTATATCCCAGGGCAATTACACCCAGATAGAGAAACATGACAATAACAGTCCAATCGACGGAGAACACCTTGAAGCGGTATCGGCCAAAGATAAGTGCTGAACTAATGGTGACCAAAAAGAGTAAATCTAATTCGTTATAGGAAAACCTTCCGGTCCACGGTGTCAGATCAAATCCAACCGTCGCCAACGGTAAAATGATTAGCCACGATCGCGGAAATAGTAATAATACAAGAAAGTAGATAGCCGCAAGTGGCACCAACCAAAACTTCAACCAGGGGAAACTGAAGAACGGGGGCATAGCCAACACCAAAAGCATCAGCCCCGCCAACAAGGTGATTATTCTTGGTACGCTCATGGTTTGCCTGGAATAACGGTTGGCTTGTCGGGAACCGCGCCTTTGCTTAAAACCGGTCTCGCTCATTGGACACCTTTGCTCAAGAGCGCATGCACATAACTAACCGGAATCGCATAACTGATTCCCGAAGGCTTTTGTAGAATACTCTCGCGACTCTCCTTCACAAACACACTGTTGAGTACGCCCACAACCCGGCCGGTATCTATTTCGTAAACCGGACTTCCACTGTTCCCCGGATAAGCTGTTGCATCCAATTGAAATGCATAGAAGGGGTTTCGCATGCGCTCCAGTTGAGTGGCTGTTAATGTTCTGGAAGTATCTGCTGGCCTCGCAATGGGCGTTATAACCGATACAATGCCTCGATGTGTTACCGGGTACAAACCGAGAATGGCGCCTATCGGAAAACCGGTAAAGGCGACCTCCTGCCCCTCCCTGACACCTTCAGAATCGCCAAGGGCGAGAGCGGGAAGAGGAGGACCTTGTATGTCGAGCAGAGCCAGATCATGTTCCTTATCAATTTTTGCAACTCGTGCGGGATGCACCCTCACCGATTTACCTCTGCCAGAAAATACAGCGAGGGTCTGATTATTGTCTACGTCCAGCTTCGCGGGTATCACATGGGCATTGGTAACAACTTGCATGCCGTTGCCCACTAAGAAGCCGGTAGCCGTCAAACTTGACGGCGGACCCTTGATATTAGGTTGACGCGGCGGATAGGCAGTTCCCACCCCCACGATGCTCACCCGAACTTTATCGATCACATCAGGCAGACTATCCGCCAACAGCGCTGGTGACAAAACAAGAGCCATCACGTACAGTGATATTGTGGATAAAAAATGTCGCATTGTCTTCCTTTCAACGTCTACTGTGTCACACTTTCATCAGGTTCAGATTGTCGTAATTAATCAATCATCGGACAATCCATGTTCTTACAAAGCTCGGGCAATGAATTGACACTACAATAGCACCCCGGCATCGATAACAGTCAACATTTCTCTGGAGGCTAAACCCAATAATGCCAGAACTGCTACACCAGTTTGTCTCCGGACACGCCCGTAAAACACCCCATGCAATCGCCCTGTTATACAAAAAGGAAACCGTCAGCTATGGACAGCTGCAGAATGCGATTGACGCCACTGCTG
>JADGEN010000183.1 GCA_016744355.1 Halieaceae bacterium | reverse complement strand
GCCCATCACCCTACAGCTATCGAGATGACCCTGCAGGGTTTGCGGGCTCGGGGCAGCGGCGGTCGTTTAATCGCTATGATAGAGCCGCGTTCCAACACCATGCGCATGGGTGAGCATCGGGAAAAACTGGCTGCTGCCACCGCCGCCGCAGATGAGGTTTTCTGGTTTCAACCTCCGGGTATGGATTGGTCTATGGAAAGTATTATTGAGTCCAGCAGCGTGCCCGCTACTTTGTGCAGCGAGGTGGGTGAGCTTGTACAGCAGGTAGCTGCCAGTGCCAGGCCCGGTGATCAGATTGTCATTATGAGTAATGGCAGTTTCAGCGGCGTTCACCAAAAACTACTCGCACAATTGAGCTCGAGCTAAGCTGATTATGTCCACTCCCTCTCTTCAGGCATACGATCGAATTGTGCTGCGCCACCCCATTGTGTGGCTGTTGTTGATGTTGTTCATTGTGGCGGGCTTCGCCACTCAGTTGGAAAAAATAACCCTCGATGCGTCAGCCGATTCGCTGCTGTTGCAGGGTGATCCATCATTAGAATATTTTCGCGAAATAGGTCGTGAGTACAATTCAGAAGATTTCGTGCTGATAACCTGGCAGCCGAAGTCGGATCTGCTGGCACCGGAGTCTCTAGCGCCAATGGGGAGAATGGCGGAGGAGTTACGCCAGTTGCCGGGTGTGTCCTCTGTGGTGACGGTGCTGGATGTACCTCTACTTGAAAGTCCGCGCGTCAGTCTGTCGGATATTACTTCCGGCGAGCCTCTTGCGACCTTGAGTGACCCTGCCACAGACCGGGGGCTAGCGTTTAAGGAGCTGACGACCAGCCCTATTTATGCAAACCTGCTGGCCAGCCAGGATGGCAGTATCAGTGCGGTGCAGGTCAACCTAAAGCGCAATGAGTACCACAATAATTTACTCTACCAGCGTGAGGATCTGCGTAAAAAACGTGACGGGCAGGAGCTCTCGATATCTGATCAGAAGGCTTTGGCTGAAGTGGAAGCCGCCTATAAGCTCGAAACTGCCCAGGCGTTGGCGCGGGATGAGGCCCTGGTGGCTAGCGTGCGTGGCATTGCCGCTGATTATGGCCAATATGCTGACCTCTTTGTTGGCGGTCTTCCAATGATAACCGCCGATATGGTCAGCTTTGTGCGCAGCGACCTGAAGCTTTTCGGCACTTCCATTTTGGGAATTATGGCTCTGGTTCTTGCGGTTATCTTTCGCCGTGTTCGTTGGGTGATGATTCCCATTGTTACTTGCTTGAGTGGCCTGGTTATTATGCTGGGCCTACTAGGCGCACTTGACTGGCGCATGACAGTTATTTCCTCAAACTTTGTTGCAGTGTTGTTGATTATCGCTATGTCGTTGTCGATTCATCTGGTGGTTCGCTACCGCGAATTACACGGGCACGACCCGGAGGGAGATTTACACGACCGAGTGCTGACGACGGTGCAGACGATGCTTGTCCCCTGTTTTTTTACCGGTGCTACCACCATCGTGGCGTTTGCTTCGCTGGTTGTATCAGGGCTTCAACCGGTTATCGATTTCGGTTGGATGATGACGGTGGGCATTGCAGTGGTTTTACCTGTGTCATTTATCATGGTGCCCTGTCTGATTTTGGCATGGCCAAAGGGTCGACCCTTTAAGCGTCTGGTTACCCGCCCGCCTCTGACAATACATTTTGCGCGTATTACCGATCATCACGGCGGTATGGTTCTGGTCGCCAGTGGCTTACTACTGTTGTTAACGGTTTACGGAATCTCAAAGCTGGTAGTAGAGAACCGCTTTATCGATTACTTCCACGAGTCCACGGAAATTTACCAGGGCATGGTGTTGTTGGATGAAAAACTGGGCGGCACCATTCCGTTAGATATTGTGATTACTGCACCAAACCTTGATGCCTTGCCATTCGTTGTAGCACCGTCCGTGTCAACGCAGCCCGATTCGCAATCCACGCCTGAGGTAGAAAGCAGCACTTTTGCGGAAGAAGATGAGTTCTCTGATGACGACTGGGGCGACGATGGTTTTGACGTCGGTTTTAGCGGTGGACAAGAGGAGTCCTTTATCCCCAGTTACTGGTTTAGCCAGGCGGGCATGCGCGAACTGGATGCGGTGCATAATTATATCGATTCCCTACCTGAGACAGGGAAGGTGCTTTCCCTGTCTACAATATTTGAGGTTGTAAAAACTCTGATCGGTGACGATATAGGTGGTGTGGAATTGGCCTTGGTGGAAAAAAGCCTGCCAGAGGATATTAAGGGCATGATGGTAGACCCTTATTTTTCAAAAGCGCGTGAGGAGGCACGTATAACCGTGCGCGTCATGGAGACCAGCAAAAGTCTGCACCGCGATGAATTCTTGACCCAAGTGCGTACGCACCTTGTCAACGAGCTGGGGTTTGAGCCAGAACAGGTTCACCTGACGGGCATGTTGGTTATGTATAACAATGTATTGCAGAGTCTTTTTCGCTCGCAAATACTCACCTTGGGCGCTGTTTTTGTCGCCATCTTGTTTATGTTTATGATTCTGTTTCGATCTTTCTGGCTGGCTCTGATTACCCTGACGCCAAATATGTTGGCCGCAGGTATGGTGCTGGGTGTGATGGGCGTAGTGGGCATTCCTCTGGACATCATGACAATCACTATAGCGGCTATTGTTCTGGGCATCGGCGTGGATGACTGTATTCACTATGTGCACCGCTTTGAAAAAGAGTTCGCGGTGGATAGAGATTATAGGGCCACCATGTATCGTTGCCATCACAGTATCGGGCGTGCACTTTATTACACCACAGTTACAGTGGTCGTTGGTTTTTCAGTGCTCACCCTGTCTAACTTTAATCCCAGTATCTATTTCGGTCTTCTCACGGTACTGGCTATGGTTACTGCGGTAATCGGTGCGCTGATGTTGCTGCCTCAGTTGATTGTGGCATTTAAGCCGCTGGGTCCTGAGGCGGAGTTGCGTCCGGATGAGTAGTGAGCTGGACAGGGAAATACCGCTGTTTCCGCTGTCATCGGTTCTGCTGCCATACGGTCAGTTGCCTCTGCAGATATTTGAGCAGCGTTATCTCGATCTGGTGCGAAGCTGCATGAAATCTGATACTGGCTTTGGCGTTGTCTGGATACGCCAGGGAAGTGAGGTGGCGGGTACAACCGGTTCCAGATTGGAGCTGGGTGATTATGGTACTTACGCAAAAATTGTCGATTGGGACCAGCTTTCCAACGGTTTGTTGGGTATTACTATTGAAGGGCGGCAGGCTTTTTCTGTTGACCAGATGCGCACATCGACGTCCAGTCAGATATTTGCCCAGGCAAGTTTTCGCGATGCCCCGGTTGAGGTTCCGCTGTTACCCGAGTGGGATTCGCTGGTAGATGTGTTGCGTGGCTTGGAAACACATCCACATATACAGCGAATGAACCTGAGCATTGATTATGATGACGCCTGGCAGGTTGGCTACAGCCTGATTCAGCTGCTGCCCCTGGAGGAGGAAGTTAAGTATGAGTTGTTAGGGGCTGCCTCGCTGGAGGCCATGATGGGTGGCCTGGACGCAACCTTAAACGAAATTAGCGGTTAGACTTTTGTACTAGTCAAAAGACGGCATCCATCCGCCGCATTCCTTCCATCGGTTCACAATATCGCAAAATAACTCCGCCGTTCTCTCGGCATCGTAGGCAGCACTGTGCGCCTCTGCATTATCGAAACTGATACCGGCTTCTGCACAGGCTTTGGCGAGTACCGTCTGCCCAAAGGCAAGGCCACCCAGGGTGGCTGTGTCAAAGAAGGAAAAAGGGTGAAACGGGTTGCGCTTGATTTCGCAGCGCTCAACTGCAGCATTGAGGAAGCCTGCATCGAAGTGGGCATTGTGGCCAACCAGCACGGCGCGACTACAGTGCTGATCTTTCATTTCCTTACGTATTACCTTGAACAATTCAGTGAGAGCTTCGTGCTCATCAACCGCCTCGCGAAAGGGGTGATAGGGGTCAATGCCGGTGAAGTCGAGAGACGCCTGCTCAATGTTGGCACCCTCAAAGGGCTTTACATGAAAGTTGTAGGTGCGGTGAACTTCGAGTTGGCCGTCTTCGTCCATGCGTATGATGGTGCCGGCAATTTCGAGCATTGCATCGGTGCTGGCATTGAACCCGCCTGTTTCTATATCCACAATTACAGGCAGGAAACCGCGAAAGCGATTGCAAATCTGTTGGTCGGCAGAAAAGTTCAAGCCAGGGTACTCCCCTGATCAACCACTCGCCAGGCGATGGTTTCACCCGCTCGTAAAGGCGTGAGACTTTCGTTTCCAAGCGGTAGCTGTGCGGGCACAGTCCAGCTTTGTTTTTCCAGCGTAATATTGTCGCTGTTACGTGGCAGATTATAAAAATCGGGACCAAAATGGCTGGAAAATGCTTCCAGTCGGTCCAGTGCGCCCAGTTGCTCAAATACTTCCGCATATAATTCGATAGCCGCATGCCCGGTGTAGATACCCGCGCAGCCGCAACTGTTTTCTTTGTTGGCCGTGGTGTGGGGGGCGGAGTCGGTTCCCAGGAAAAACTTTGGATTGCCTGAAATTGCCGCCTCGTGTAGAGCGTTTTGATGGGTGCTGCGCTTTAGAATTGGTAGGCAGTAATAATG
>JADGEN010000182.1:744-4702 GCA_016744355.1 Halieaceae bacterium | reverse complement strand
ACTCTATACCGTCAAGGGTCGGGCAAGCGGCTATTCGGGTGTGTTGAGCGTGGGGCGTGTACAGACCCCGGTACTGGGGTTGGTGGTCCGCCGGGATCGAGAGATCGAAGCCTTTGTCAGCAAGCCGTTCTATGAGCTGACCGCTGAGCTGGCAGCCGAGAAGGGTACGTTCACCGCGAAATGGGTTCCGTCAGAACGACATGCGTCTGCCAGGGATGAGGAAGGACGGATCATCGACCGTCAAGTGGTCGAGCAATTGGCGCAAACCCTCCAGGGGCAGTGCGGATCCATTGCCAGCGTTAAGGCGCAGCATAAACGTGAGCCACCGCCATTTCCCTTTTCGCTGCCCGAACTACAAAAAATCGCCAGCAAAGGAAGGGGACTATCCCCCAAGAAGACCCTGGCCGTAGCCCAGTCCTTGTATGAAAAACACCAGGCACTGACTTATCCCCGGTCCGATTGCTCCTATCTGCCCCTCGATCATTGGGGAGAGGGTGGTGTCGTGCGTGATGCGATCGTGCAGTCGATAGGTAACCCGCACGCGCTCTATCCAATGACCGAGGAGGTCGACCTGATCCATCGTGGTCGGTGCTGGAACGATGACAAGGTCACGGCACACCATGCCATTATCCCCACGTCCAAGTGGGTGCCGCTGGACAAACTGTCCGCCGATGAGCGCTGGATCTATGAAGTTGTCGCGCACCGCTACCTGTTGCAGTTCTGTACTGACCGGGAGTACAACCAGACTGACGTGGTTGCCCACCTCGGGACCAATGAAGGCTTCGAGACATTCAAGGCTAGGGGCCGGGTAGACACGGAGCTTGGCTGGCGGCAGTACAGCGATCTTCTTATGAAGAAGACCAGCGTGAGAGAAGATAAAGCAGCGAATAAGGAGGCAGTAACTCCATTGCCGCCACTGCGACAAGGCGAGTCTATTCAATGTGAAAGCGCCGAGGTACACGACAAGCAGACAACGCCGCCGAAGCACTTCACTGAGGCGACGCTACTGGATGCGATGACCAGTATTGCCGGGTATGTACGCGATCCTGAGATCAAGAAGATCCTGAGAGAGACTGATGGTTTGGGTACTCCGGCCACGCAGGCAGGCATCATCGACATCCTGTTCAAGCGAGACTACCTGGAAAAGCAGCGTAAGCAGGTGCTATCCACTGCCCTGGGGCGGGAGATGGTCGATGCCCTGCCTGAGGCCGTCACCTTGCCAGACATGACCGCCCATTGGGAGATGCAGCTAGCCCAGATCGCGGAGAACAGCGCCGACCTGAACCCATTTCTTGCCGGCGTCATCGACGAAGTGATCGATATCACGGCCAGTGCCAAAGCCCAGGGCGATCTCAAATTTTCTCAGCCCACCAGCACAGCAAAGACAACGGCAAAGAAGAAGCAGGCCAGTCAGACCTACCCCTGTCCTAGTGAGGCGTGTGAGGGTCGCCTACGACGGATCAAGGGAAAGAAGGGATTCTTTTGGGGTTGTACGAACTACGGCGACGGGTGTCGGGAAACACGGCCAGACTCTCGAGGTAAGCCCGGCAAGACCAAAGCGAAGAGCCCAACGGCCAAAACATCGAAACAACATGTAGCAGCGGTTGGGGACACCTGTCCAGATTGTAAGAAAGGCAAGATCCAGCTTCGATCATTGAAGTCAGGCAAGAATGCGGGCAAATCATTCCACGGCTGCTCCGCTTTCCCGAAATGCCGTTACTTCGCATGGCCCGTTGAAACAGACGGTGAATCGCTCGGGACAAGAGCGAGCTGATCGAAAAACCTCCCTCCCCAGCAGAAGATATAGAGTAAGGTGCCTCACTTGAGAACTATACTTGGAAATATGTAATTCTATTGTCACTCTGGAATGAGTCAGTTTTAGATACAGATCACAAATCCAACCCATAGGGGCGCTACCTAAGCGTTTTTTCCATGAGATTTATATGAATCGCAAAGAACTTTATGACCTTGTCTGGTCCAAACCTATGACTCATATTGGCAAAGAATTTGGCATGTCGGACGTCGCTGTACGCAAACATTGTAAGAAGCATGATATTCCAACTCCGCCAGTAGGCTATTGGACTAAGTTGGCACACGGAAAGAAAGTTCGAAGACCGAAACTATCCACAAAGACGGAAAGTGCGAATACCATTGTCCAATTGACGCCAAAACTCATATTCGAGGAAACACCCGAGTCCAAAGAAGCAGCAGCACACATCAGGGCCGTTAAAGCGGAGTTAACACCACTCCTTATTGTGACGGAATCCCTACCGGATAAGCCACACAAGATCGTCAAATCCCTGCGCGCAGCGATACGCAGAACGAAAGCAGACCATGACGGGTTCATTCACCTGGGAGATGCCTACCAGCAAAAGACCATCCTAAGTAAGGAATCAATGGAACGAGTACTCTGCATACTGCAGGCCCTAGCGTTTACAGGACAAAGCCAGGGTCATAGTTTTTGGATGGACGGTGACGATTGCTACTGGAAAGTTGAAGACGAAATTTTCAAATTTAAAATCTATGAGGTGAAAGACAAAAAAAGCCATGTCCCCACGCCAAAAGAACTGAAGGAGCAGGCTCGCCGAGACAAGTGGTACTCCAGGAATACGAAGGTTTACCGTACTTGGGATTACTTCCCCTCAGGACGCCTGGCCTTTCATATCACGGATACTGAGGGATACTGGCGAGTAACGAATGAAAAGATTGAGAGACGCTGGCGTGATCGGAAAAGTGCGACGCTCGAAAGCCAGTTGATCGATATCTTTATTTGGCTGGGTTCAGCCACCGTCCGGGCGCGTAATAAAAGATTACTCATTGAAGATTACAGACGTTGTGAGGCAGAGGAAGAAGAGCGCCGTAATCGGGCCAGGCAAAAAAAGGCAAATGCCAAAGAACTTAAAAAGCACATTAATGACCTAGCTGAAACCTATGTAAAGATTAACAATCTCTCAGCAATGGCAACGTATATCAGCAACCAATCCGATAGTGACCATTGGGCCAGCCAGCGCTTCATCCGGGAAGTTCTAAGTTACCGTGATTATCTGGCGACAAATTTTCAGGCCGAGCATTTTGAAACTGTGTGTAACACCCTGGAAATTGAAGAAAACACACGCCTCATTGAGGCGCTGCACACTGAAGATCCGAATGACGACTACTAGCGGTCTCAGCACACGCTGCATATCGTTTAAATAAAGGCCGACAACAAACGCTTGTTATGTTCCAAACCCCGGCCCAATAATTGAGGCGCGTTGGGGACACCATTTTCGTTAGCCGTGCCAGGCGAATCGTATTCTGATGTTCGTATGTACAGTAGACAGTTATACGTGATTCCATCAAAACACGCGGACCCTGTGAGCTTATTCGACATATGAACCATATGGGACTATAATAATCCCAAATAAGAAAGGAGGTTCGTATGGCGAGGCAACTTAGAGTCCGTGATGAAGACGGCAAACTAATTCCAAAGCCCAAATCCGAGAAAGCCCCAGCAAAGAAGGCCGTAGCTAAGGGAGTTAGGGCTACTGGCGTGCGGAAGACAGGTAAGGCAACGCTGGTAGGCAAGACCAAGGTTTCCGCGAAGTTGTTAAAAAGCCAGGCAACCCAGCTCGCCTCTGAGGCGAGTCCTGTTCGCTATCTTGGCATGAAGCAAAGCAAGGTACCGGCGAGACTGTCACAATTGGTCGCAAATGGTCTGCCCACGAGAACAGCGGACTACCTAGCGGGCAATCTGGACGTTCCCGTCGCGGAGTTCACGGCCAAATATGTCCATATTCCCAAGCAAACCATGGCTCGTCGGAAGCATGCAGGGAAGTTCAATGTGGATGAGTCTGATCGCGTCGCGCGATTCGCCCGGCTTCTTAAACACACAACCGATTTGATGGAAGGTGATCAGGCCGCTGCAATCCACTGGCTGAAATCGCCGCAGATTTTGTTAGAGAACCAGACGCCTCTGGAA
>JADGEN010000182.1:0-734 GCA_016744355.1 Halieaceae bacterium | reverse complement strand
TTGGCCGGCTTGAGGCTGGAGTTTATTCGTGACCGAGATAGCTTACCGTATCGCCAAGACCCGATATTCAGGTAGCCATGAGGAAGTGTTTTCGGGTATCGGCGCTGCGATCTATGGTGGCCGCTGGAATAATAAAGGCCATCATATGGTGTATGCCTCAGACAGTTGCGCGTTGGCCACGCTGGAGATCGCTGTCCATTTGAAAAACACGGTCGTGCTTGCGGCGTATAGCGTTTGCCAAATAGTGATTCCAGAGGGCTTGTGTGAAGAAGTACACGCGGATGAGTTACCCGAGGGATGGGACGAATTAGTGGTCAATCCACTCGTCGCCCAATCGTGGGGTGGTCTTTGGCTGGAGGTTGGGGCAACGCCTGCTGTCAAGGTGCCATCAGTCATCATGCCGACGGAGTGGAACGTGTTGCTCAATCCAGGGCATGAGCAATTCCCGGACATCGAACTGGGCATTATTGAGCCTCACGGGTTCGATGCAAGAATAAAAGGCAATCCAGCGCAATGATGTGGCTCCCTATCGACAAACACCGCAAAACAATGCAACGGTTTGATCAGGAGCCGTGTGAACATTGATTGAGGAGCCGGCACAGTTAAATCCGTATACACGGATGTTTTCGATCAACGTAGAGGCGGGCCACAGCGCGACCGACGCAGCCGAACGGGTTGCCCATAGCTATCTTGACGGGAAACCGCGCCAGCAAGGAAAGCGTAAGCTTACCCGG
>JADGEN010000181.1 GCA_016744355.1 Halieaceae bacterium | reverse complement strand
TTTTTGCCATACACAGGATTATAGAACAGCTATGGGGGACCATCTATATCTAATCGTTCAGGCTCCAGCAATCGATGAATACCCCGATCACATCAGTTATGGCGCATTTATGAAAGGTGGCGGCAACAATGGTGTATTCGAGAGCTGGTAGAGGAGCGGGTCACCCCGACTCCCCCCCGTTTAGAACCCATCGTGCCCAATTCAGGCAATGGGCTCAAGACAAAGTCATTCACGTTACTACATGGTGTGAGCTAGAACAGCGCATTATTAGACGACAATTAACCTGGCCGGTCGTATTGCCTCAAGATAAAATCAAACTACCGGGTACTATCGCCTCTCACACCGGTTACGTTACCTTCCCTTCCGATTCTTAGCACTCGTTTAGATGAGTCGCGCTTCAATCATGACAGCGAATGCCTGGCTCCAACAACGTTTTGTCAGTCATTTGGGGGGGCTTAGCAGCCGCAATTTCAATAGTTAATGCTGGCTCGGTGATCATAAGCTCTCGCATTTTCTTTTCCTGAGACTCTTGTTCAAGGCGCCATTGAGCGATTCTACGCTGTAATGTCCGAGTTTGTTTCACGGTATATTCGCCCGGATATTTAGCCATGAGCCATGGCATAAGTATCGTGGCACCGGTTTCCGGCATCAGCTCTAGCCTCAGCCTAATCTCGTCCCACGTTTTTTCAAAGGGATCCTTGCGGGTTCGCCAGGTTCGCGGCTGACGCTGTGAGGCGGTCTTCTTGCTACAGCGGTAATAACGGCTCGGTGTGGCCGGCTTGGCAGGAACTGACTCACAAGAGTCTATTTCGCCGTCGACTATAACGACCAATTCCGGTTCTTCTTGACTAACTCTATCCCCTGATCGCTGCCACAATTGATCTTGCAACGTTTCTATCTGCGAAAGCAAGTACACCGGATCGAGTGCTTCATACTCCAGTGTGAGCTCGTCTTTTGTCGACTGATCAATATGTTCGGATAGTAATACACGTTGGAAGGGTGTCCTGGCGACATCGTAGGTTTTTGAGACTTTCGCTCCCCGGCGCTCCTTTTCTAGGAGCTTCAACGACGGCTGGAAATAATTTACATATTTCCTCAGGACCGCATAAAGCTGAGCAAGGGATTCCCACGCTTTCATCCCCTCATACCTGTCATAGCCCACCAACCTACGGACGACGGAACCGTTCTTTTCCTCAACATGAGCTTGATCATTTTTCCGGTGTGTTCGTGCCCGCGTGAAGGTAATACGATTATCCTCGCAGTAATCCAACACCTCGTAATTAATGAATTCGCTGCCGCAATCTGTGTCGAGCCCCTGTAATCGAAATGGCATCAAATCGTCCGCGACCCGCAGACCATCAATAACATCCTTTGCGCTTTTTCTGAGCAAGGGCATTACCTCTAACCAACCGGTGCAGATATCGACGAGCGTCATGGTATTCAGGAACTGGCCGCTAGTGTTACCTCCGCAGTGAGCCACCAAGTCGGCTTCGATAAACCCCGGCGTCACATCATCCCAGTCTGCGAACGTCCTGATCTGAATGTGACGTTTGAGCAAACTGCCCGGTTGCGTAGTGCTGACGCCTTGCCTGATTCTCTCCCGTTCAGAGGCCAGCATACGATCTACGGTCGCCGCACTGATACGAAGCAAGCTCGCACGAACATCTTCTGATAGACGAAGGTGACCGTGATTCTCCATGGCTTTGATCAATTGAGGGATAAACGGAACGAGGCGTTTAGAGCAGATTTTATTGGCAGCGCACCAAAGCGCAATCAACGCCTGCCGTACTTGCTCATCGTACTGCTGAGCCGAAGGCCGCGCTTTCCGCGGCATAGTGACCTCATCACTGCTCAGAAGCCGGCTGGCGTATTTCCGCTCATAATCGGTCGCTGCCACAAAGCCGTCCAGTATCTTGCCCTTCTCTATCCAGTCAGCTTCGCGGTAATTCCGGCGAACGCCCGCCAATAATTCTCTGCGGGCGGCCAAGCTCATTAACTTGTTCATCCAAATCTCCTGGCTTATCGTGATAAGTAGTGTGATTTTAGATGAGGCAACGACCCCCGAGTAGTGTGATATCTAGTGAGTCAATGCGGGACCTCTTTTTAATTGACGCCTTCTTCCGATAACTCTCAGCTTCGATTTCCAATATCGTTGCGTGATGCACAAGGCGATCTATGGCTGCGACCGTCATCATGTTGTCTTCGAATATCTGATCCCAGGCACTGAACGGTTGGTTCGATGTAATAATGAGACTGCCCGATTCGTAGCGATGCGCGATAAGTTCGAACAGCACCTGCGTTTCCTGATCGGTTTTTTTGACGTAGCCAATGTCATCGACAACCAACACAACATACTTATCCAGACGTGAGAGCGTCTCAGCCAAGAGCAGTTCCTCACGGGCTTTTTGCAGGGTTTGTACAATGCTGGTGGCGGTTGTGAACTTCACGCGTAAGCCTTGTTCGATGAGGCCATGGGCGATACCGCAGGCTAAGTGTGTTTTGCCCACACCACTTGCCCCAAAGAGCAATAGAGTTCCCGCCTGCTTAACCCAGTTGGGCTGCTGAACCAATGCCATCACCTGATTCTTCTTAACACCGTTAACAGCCGAGAAGTCGAACTGAGCCAGTTGTTTACCCGGAGGCAGTTGTGATTCACGGGTGTAACGCTGCAACCGCTTCTGATGGCGCTCAGCCGTTTCCTGCTCGCACAGTTCAGCGAGATAGTGCTGTGGTAACCATTGTTCGTCCAGTGCCTTCTGCGCAAGACTTTCCCAATGCCGACTGAAGCTGCCGAGTTTTAATTCTTTTAGCAAAACCGGAAGTGAAGCGATATTAGCCACGTGTCACCTCCCGTACATTTAACAGCTGATCATAATCAGACAGCACATGCTGGCGAGTGTGTATTATTGGAATCACTGTCGCTTCGCGACCAAAGCGTCGCTGGCACTGCCGCTCGCTGGGCAGTTCTCCTAGCTCAATCTTGGCCAGGACATAGCGACCCAAAGCAGCTTCGCAGTCTTCAGTAAACGCTAGGTACATTGTCTGAACAATGTAGCGACAGGCTTCATGGGCGCTAAGATGATCATTCACGTACTCCCATATCCGCAGGTAATCTGGCGATGGGAGTAAATGGTCTCGCAGTTGGGAGTAACGGAATGCTCTGGGCTTATTGATTAGCGACTCGATCACGTGACGGTAGTCGACGCAGTGTCCGCGCTTAGCATTTGTGCCGTAGATACGTTTTATTGTCAGCGCTGGCTCATGGCCGTGGAACAACTCCAATCGCTCATCAAAGAGTTGCACATACAAACGCTCACCTATAAAACGCGATGGCACTGTGTAAGTCGTGCGCTTTAAGTCAAAGGTACTGCTACTACTGACCAGTACTCTGTGTTCCGCATAGTCGTGTGTCCGCCGCTTCGGCAGTGCTTGTAAATGTTGTTTTTCCTCTGCCCAGCGTTCACCACACTGCCGATTGATCCTGCTGATGATGCCGTCGATGAACCCTTGATAGTCTTCCAGTGAGCAAAAATCATTGCTGCCTCTGAGCAGAAGCGCCTGTTGGAGCCTGCGCTTTAAATGACCGTGGGGCGATTCAATTGCACCATTCTCATGAGCTAGCCCTGGATTATTGCGGGTCGCGTCCAGCTTGTAGTGACGACACAAATCGCTATAGCGCTTAGTCAGCTCATTTTTCTCGGCAAGGTTTTTAAAGGCGGCACTTAAACTATCTGTTCGATGTTCCTTAGGCACGCCACCACTGCGCCATAGCGCATTCTGAAGGCCAGTCGAGAGCGCCGTATAGCTTTCTCCTCCGCAGGTCACCTTGGCATACGACCAGCCACTGAATACCAAACGGTAATGATAGAGCAAGTGCGGGAACACCTGTCCGGCGATCGTGATGACAACGCCCTTGAGCGTCGTAAAGTCAGATATGCCCATTTGTCCCGGCTGCTTTATCTGTCGAAACATGACCTCTTTAGCGGGGCCATGCTGTGCTTTCCAGGTTTTAACCCGCCTTTGCAATGTGCGCTGAATGGAATTTCCAAACCGGCCAGGATAATTGTCGTCAAGATATTCCAGCAGCGTCATGGGTAGTAATTCTGGATTATCCTCCAGCAGCGGCACTATCTCGCTTTGCCAGACGTCAATTAGAGGATCCTCTCGCGTGCGCCAATGGCGGCGAGGGTTGGGTGAGGTAGAAAGAGCTCCTTTGTCGACTCGACGAGCGGAGCGTTCAGAAAGTCCGGCCTTGGCTGCCGCAACCTTTTGGTTGTGGCCTTGCTTGCGTTCACTCATATATAACCTGATTTGTTGATCTGTAATACGTTGACCAGGCACTGGCTTCTCCAAGTGGGAATCAGTGTCTGAATGTAGCAGATCAACCGGCCATGCTAATTGTCGAGGACCGGCCAGGTTAATTGTCGTCTAATAACTTGCCTTTGTTACCAGTCTGATACTCATGATGAAGACCTTCCTAATGCGTTAGGACAAAATTGTGAACGTAAGTACAACTCAGACCAGCATCGGAAACAGTAAATTGCGCCTTGTTCAATGACTTTATAGCTGCTCGTATGTATCTGCTACTACATTGACTAATGGTGATGGAAATATAGTTGATTGGTGGCAAGCTGAGTTTAGTGTATTGTCAGGTAAAATTGAATATAGAGGAGGTGGAAATGACTTGTCTGCTGCACCTATTAATACGGGACAAAAAGTTAAAT
>JADGEN010000180.1 GCA_016744355.1 Halieaceae bacterium | reverse complement strand
ATCCATTTGTAACTGTGCTATCGCACTGGGCCAGTATTCAATCGGTAAGTGATAGAACAACGAATAGCCACAGTAGCCAACCGTAAACACTGCCATCATCAAGGTAAAGACCCGATAAAGTTTCAGTTCTTGGCGGGCCTTACTATCTTTGTGTGAATAAACTCTTCCCAGCTGAACAAGTACGAGCGGGAGAATTGATAAGAAAGCGATTCCCCAAAGCGTCTCCTCGATGGCAAATAGAACTTCTATTTTTGTAATAGTTGCGGTGGTGGCGAAGAACTGGGCTATAAAAATACAGGCAAAGTACACATAGGGCGTTTTGCATAACAAGAAACCCGGAGTCTGGCCCTGCGCCCCCGGGGCAGAATTAGGGAGCTCTTTATTCAGCTGCAACAGGGCAAGCATAATCAGGGCGGCGAAAGATAATTCAGCGAAGATGGCAATGAAACGAATGAGCAGAGAACTGTTGGCTATCGTGTCGAACCAGGCTAACTGGTAAAGGTAATTGGAGACAAAAACAGAACGATACAGCGCGACCAGAATGAAGGTCGCACCAAAACTTCTCATGAGCCTGCGATAGCGAGCATGTTCAGCGTTGCATGAGTTGCGCGACCTTGAAAACAGGACACCGCATATCAAGAAGCTCACAACATTAATCGCAACCAGTGCGCCCCACCAGTTCCAGGCCCAGCTCCATTCTGCATTTGGCATATTAATTCCTTGTGTACTTATATTATCCGTCTATTTCCGTAGTGCTCAGAAACGTACGGTACTTCCAAAAAAAGATCTAACTTAGTTCGCGTATTAAGGCCGGTATTTCACTTGGATGCAGCAATGTATGGTGAGGATTGATCCCCAGCTCGGCATCCAGTGGCTGCTGGTGCTGAATCCAGACAGAAGTAATCCCGCTGTTGTGAGCACCGACTATATCGGCCGGCAGACTATCTCCTACATGGATGGCCTCATGCGCTTTGCAACCGGCTAACTTGAGCGCTTTGTCAAAAATCGAACGAGCGGGTTTTTGCTCAGGCTCCTGGCCACCAATGATAATGTGATCCACATGCTCCGCCAGGTTTATCGCCTCAACCTTGGGAACCTGGGAGAACTCTGGGCCGTTGGTAATCACCACCAGCGTAAATAATTTACGCACCTCGGCTAAGAATTCTGTCATGCCAGGATAAAAATCGAAAGCGTCAAGGCGGTCGCTGTCAAAACTATCTTGCAGGGCTTGTGCGGTAGCTTCACTCACATCGTCCACACCCTGCTCTGCCAGCAAATCGCGGATCAGCTGCAAACGAAAAGCGCCCTCGCTTCGCTGCTTGATTATAGGCAGGTAGCGCTCTCGCTGACTCGCGCTCCAATGCCGATAAATGCCAGCGACATAGGCGTCTGCACCAACCCGACCATCGACCGCGAACTGGTCTTGCAGCGTGCGCGCCATTAAGTTGGTCGCTTGCTCGTTGGCAAAACGTGTGTCGCAAAGCGTTTCATCCATATCGAGAAATAGCGCTTTTAGCATTTTGGGCTCCCTGATTAAGGTGTACATAATGCCCCTATCTGATCCAAGTATCGACCCAATAATTTCCAGGGATCAATGATTGCTAGCCACCCTTTGTTTTAGTAGATAAAGTGGTATGAGGCTAGAAAACCATCAATTCCCCCCAACTAAGAGAACCCATCAATGTCAGTAGAAATTCACGGTCGCTGCGACGAAAAGTTCGCCAGTGTGAAAGACGCTTTTGCCAAAAATTTTGAGGACGGCCTGGACATCGGTGCCAGTGTTGCGGTTACCGTAGAGGGAGAAAATGTGGTCGATCTGTGGGCTGGCGAGCTGGTCGATGCGGGCGATAAAGCCTGGCAAGAAGATACCATCGTCAATGTCTGGTCTACGACAAAAACTATGGCTGCCACCGTTATGTTGATGCTGGCAGACAGAGGTTTACTGGATTTTAACGAGAAGGTTTCTACTTATTGGCCTGAATTTTCTCAAAATGGCAAAGAGAATATTCAAGTGCGCCATATTATGAGCCACTCGGCAGGACTCTCCTCCCTGGACCAGCCCATTGTCTTTCAGGATTTCTGCGATCACGACAAAATTGCGTCACTGCTAGCTGCCCAGGCACCCTGGTGGGAACCCGGCACACAAAGTGGTTACCACGCTATAACCCAGGGGCACCTGCAAAACGAACTGGTACGCCGAATCACAGGTAAAACGCTGGGAACATATTTCAAGGAAGAAGTGACCACCCCCCTAGGCGCCGACTTTCACATTGGTACACCGACATCGGCCTACCCTCGCATCGGGGTTTTATTACCACCGGAACCCGCTGCCGACCTGGGCCTTGATCCCGACTCTATTATGGCGCGCACTTTGACCAGCCCACCGCTGGACGCTTTAGTATCCAGAACAGATACATGGCGCGAAGCGGAAATTCCCGCCGCAAATGGTCATGGCAATGCCCGTTCTGTCGCCCGCATTCACAGTGCAATCGCCTGTGGCGGCCAAGTAGACGGTGTACGCTTGATGTCCGAGGAGGGTTGCCGCAAGATTTTTGAAGTACAAACTGACGGTGACGATTTAGTTTTAGGCACGCCAGTTCGCTTTGGTATGGGCTTTGGCATCAACAGCGAGTATCAACCGCTGAGCCCCAACAAAAACGTTTGTTATTGGGGCGGCTGGGGCGGCTCCCTGGCGGTAATTGATATGGATGAAAAGATGAGTTTCAGCTATGTCATGAATCGTATGTTGTCGGGCACAACAGGGGACATGCGCGCGGCAAACCTGTTAATGCCGCTTTATGGTTCTATTGGCTAACAAAGCACTATAGATGACCCAGCTCCAATACAGGCACAATCCAGTACCGGATATTAGCCGCGGAACACACCACACGCACAGTCGCCAGTAATTCGACTTGCTGCGCAGGCGTGTGCATCACCTCAAACTTGGAAAACTGACGATGGCCTTCCACCTGCTCGCGCAGGTCGTATTGGCTGTGCTCCTTGCTATAACCTGCTATGGCCGTCATGTTGAAACCAGAGATAAGCTCACAAGCCATCAGGCAATCGACCACGTCATCCCTGAGCGTTGTTGGGATCATCATTACCAATAGTTGCTGTTCATCCACGTTTTCGACTCTCCAGATAGTAATAGAACAAAGGTAGCAGGTAGAGCGTGGTAATTGTCGAACTGAACAAACCGCCAACCACAACTATTGCCAGGGGCTTCTGGATTTCCGCACCGGGCCCTGTGGCAAACACTAAAGGCAACAGACCGAACATCGCTGTCGTTGCCGTCATCAACACCGGTCGCATGCGACGCGCTGACCCCTGCACAACGCGTTGGGCTACGTCACTGACCGACAGCCGGGTCTGCTCAAAGTAGCTGACCATCACTACCCCGTTGAGTACCGCTACTCCTAGCAGGGCGATTAGCCCCACCGAGGCGGGGACAGACAAATACTCACCACTGATAAACAAGGCGATCAAACCACCCATGATGGCGAAGGGGATGTTGCCCAGGATTAGACCCGCCTGCGCCATAGAACCGAAAGTTGTGAACAGGATAATGGTAACCAGTAGCAGTGCTGCGGGAATAACCAGAAGCAGGTTGCGAGTGGCGCGTTGCTGGTTCTCGAACTCGCCGCCAAATTCAACACTGTAGCCTGTTGGCAACTGCAATTTTTCAGCAATGATATCTTCCAACTCTTCCACGAAGCCGACAATGTCTCTGCCCGCCACATTACTGGTTACTACCGCAAAACGATTGCCTCTTTCCCGCTCCACCAGCACTGGTCCCTCCCTAAAACCAACTTCTGCCAATTCATATAGCGGCACCTGACTGCCATCGGGCATTACCATCAGCCTCTGCTCAACAGCAGCAATTGTAGTGGGAGCCCGAGGACTATCGGCGGAAACAGCAAACATGATAGGAGTACGCGTTTTACCCTCGATAATCTCGGAAACCTTAGTGCCTTCCAGCTGTGTCTTGAGGTAATGGGCAAACTCTGCTGTAGACAGCCCAAATCGTTGCGCAACTTCTGCGTGCACATCGACGCTGAGAAACTTGCCTCCATCAATGGTCGAAGTCTGCACATCCACACTACCGGGAATTGTTCGGACAATGCTTGACACTTGCTCAGCCAGACCCGCCAATACAGCAATATCATTGCCGAATATTTTCACCGACAAATCCCCGCTACTGCCAGTTAACATTTCAGAAATCCGCATTTGAATCGGCTGGGTAAAACCAAAGTTGATCCCGGGATACTCCAACAGCACCTGGCGGATCGCGTCAATCAGCTCCTCTTTGCTGGAGAAACGCCACTCAGACTGAGGGTGCAGCTCCATAAATATATCGGTTTCATTCAGGCTCATGGGATCCAGGCCTATTTCATCAGAACCGACACGAGCGACAATTTGCTTAATCTCGGGCACCCGTTGCAACAGTGCCCGTTCAATCTGTTCGTCCAGCTCAACCGAGGCTGCAAGGGAGATACTGGAAGACTTTTCCAGCTGCACGATAATGTCCCCCTCGTCCAGAACTGGCATAAAAGTCTTGCCCGTGTAGAAAAAAGTAACCACGCTGACAACCAACAGAGCGGCAAATACTGCCAGCAAGTAACGCGGCTGGCGCATGACCTGCTGCAAACTACTTTGGTACCACGCCTGCAGCTTTTGCACCCACAGCGGTACTTTTGCTGCGTCTTCGTTAAGCAGCATGGAAGCGATAATAGGCACAACAGTGAGAGCC
>JADGEN010000017.1 GCA_016744355.1 Halieaceae bacterium | reverse complement strand
GTTCCACTTCAAACCGGGCTGGGCTATCTCGTAGAACTTACCGAAGCGCAGCACTACCGAGCGCTCTTGCTGGTCAACCTGGTAGAAACCCATCGCGCCATAGCCCACAAACAGGACTATAACTATGAAACCGATGAGCGCGCCCGACAGTGCGGGTGCACCGCCGCCGGAGCCACCTTTACCACCTGAACCACCTTTGCCGCCGCCGAATAGGCCGGAGAATTTTTCCTGCAATTTACGCAGGGCTTCGTCGAGGTCTGGTGGGCCTTGATCGCCGCCACCGCCGCCCCAGGGATCTTTTGGCTTATTATCGCCGCCACCTGGTTCATTCCAAGCCATTGTTAACTCCTTATCTGATTTCGGTGCAGTCTATCTTAAATTTGTGTGTTAGTGGAATGACATTCATTCTTGGTTGTCGAAATGCTTATCGACTTGATTCTTCCCGCTACCCGCTTTCGGTGGCACTACTCTCGGTTCATACTGCAGGCCCTTGAGTAGTACTACCCGCAGCGTGCAGCTGGCGCTGTGCCATATTGGCGTGCTATTTCTTGTCAAGCTTGCCTTCTAACCACCAGGGTTCTTCATCGACGATTTCACGGTCGCCTATGCCCTCGGTTACCATTAATCGATTCCATTCGGCTCTGGGCAGGCGTAGTTTTAAATGCGCCATGCCGTCTTCGCCGTGTTCTTCGCTGCTCACCGCCCCCAGTTTGTAGAGGGCAGCACGTAGACGGCCCTGATCGGGTGCCAGTTTTAGTTCTTGGTCGACCATGTCGTGAGCCAGCAACTCGATCATGGCTTGTTGCAACTCTTCCATTCCGGCACCGGTTACGGCACTTACCCAAACTCGCTCGGGCAGGCCATCGGCGTTGCGATCGATGCGAGGGGTCTGTTCCAGCAGGTCTATTTTGTTGTAGACCAAAAGCTGGGGAATATCGTGAGCTCCAATTTCACCCAGCACCGACTGTACTTCATAAATGTTGCGGTCGCGATCTTCTGTCGCGGCGTCTATTACATGTAACAGAAGGTCTGCGCTGCGTGTCTCTTCGAGTGTGGCTTTGAAGGCTTCAACCAGTTTGTGTGGCAAATGGGCGATAAAACCTACGGTGTCGGCCAGCACGACGGGGCCAACTTCGTCCAGCTCGAGACGCCGAAGGGTTGGGTCCAGGGTCGCAAACAGCTGGTCGGCCACAAACACTTCGGCGTCGGTAATGCAGTTGAATAAGGTCGATTTGCCCGCGTTGGTGTACCCCACCAGGGCTACGGTGGCTATTTCGGCTTTGTCACGGGAGCGCCGCCCCTGATCACGTTGCTTACGCACTTTTTCGAGGCGACTGTGAATTGTTTTGATGCGCGCCGCCAGCAACCGTCGGTCGGTCTCAAGCTGGGTCTCACCGGGGCCACGCAGTCCGATACCACCTTTTTGTCGCTCCAGGTGAGTCCAACCACGTACAAGGCGTGTGCGGGAGTGTTCCAGCTGGGCCAGTTCGACCTGCAGCTGGCCCTCATTGGTACGGGCGCGCTGGGCGAAGATATCGAGAATTACACCGGTGCGATCCATCACCCGGCACTGCAACTCTTCTTCAAGGTTACGTTCCTGGCTGGGCGACAGCGTGTGGTTGAACATGACGATTTCCGCCTCGTGCAACTCTACCTGGTCAGCTATTTCCTGCAGCTTCCCGCTGCCCACAAAGGTGCGCGGGCTTGGTGTCTTGCGCGAACCCATTATGAAGGCAGCCGGATCTCCCCCTGCTGCCAGAACGAGTTCTTCAAATTCGCGGGGGTCTTCGCGCTCGACTTCGCTGTCGAGATTCAGGTGAACCAATATCGCAAGTTCACCCGATTCGGGTCGATCAAAAAACAATTAAGCCTCGTGAAGCGTTAGCTATCTTCGTCATCTTCCGGGGGATTCTGCATGGGCATACGCACCACGCGAGAAGGAACCACGGTTGAAATGGCGTGCTTGTAGACCATTTGGCTGACGGTGTTTTTCAACAGCACAACAAACTGGTCAAAGGATTCAATTTGGCCCTGCAATTTAATGCCGTTAACCAAATAAACAGAAACAGGTACACGTTCCTTACGTAATATATTGAGGTAAGGGTCTTGTAATGTATGCCCTTTAGACATGGCGCTACTCCTTGGTCGGCTCAAATAGAGCCTCTAGGTAATAAAAATGTGACCTCTTGATACCTGTAAAACTCCCAGGTAATGGGCCTACTTGGCTACCACCCCGGAGACAAACTCATCACCGCGCTGGCAGCACTCTAGCAGTATAGCTCAACTGCAGTTATCTACATGGGGTCGCTGTGTAAATAATTCAAGGCAGCAACTAGCGGTTTTTGCAAACCCTGCCCCTTTTCGGACCCCAAAGGACTAAGGACGTTCCCCACCTCATCTGTGTAAATCCAATTGAGCTCCGGCCACTTGCGTAGCCAGGTGAGCTGGCGCTTGGCCAGTTGGCGAGTTGCAGCCACCGCTTTGTCCACAGCCTCGAGCAATGAATAGTCCCCATTTAAGTGTCCCCACAGCTGGCGGTAGCCTACGGCGCGAATCGCAGGCAGGTCGACGTGCAGGTCACCCCGGGCGCGTAGCTGCGCCACTTCTTGCAGCATTCCCGCCTCCATCATCAGCTTGAAACGCAGCGCAATACGCTGGTGTAACACCGCCCTATCCTCTGGACAAATGGCCATCTGCACAATGCGGTAATGCTGCTCGGGAAGTGCCGCCCCTCCCTCCTCTGCCTGCCTCTCCCGCCACGCAGTCATGGTGACACCGCTACTGCGGTACACTTCAAGAGCGCGACACAGGCGCTGGGAGTGGTTGGGATGAATTCTGGCTGCAGATTCCGGGTCGACGCCTGCCAACTCTGCGTGGAGATGAGGCCAGCCCAACTGGGCTGCCTCTGCCTCTATTTTTTGCCGCTGTACCGGATCTGCGGCCGGCATTTCGGCCAATCCTTCCAAAAAAGCTTTGAAATACATCATAGTGCCGCCCACAAACAGGGGGATTTTGCCCCTGGCAGTAATCTCAGCCGCCAATCTATGGGCATCGGCGACAAAATTCGCGACCGAATACACTTCATCGGGTTCGCGAATATCCACCAGATGATGGGGGTAATCAGGCTTGGCGCTGCCAATATCGAGGCCACGATAGACCAGGGCAGAGTCAACGCTCACTAACTCGCAACCTTCGGCCAACGCTAGCTCAATGGCTAGGTCGGTCTTGCCGGAGGCAGTGGGGCCCATGAGACAAATGAGCGGTGGCAAGGCTGTTGAAGTGGAACTGATCATGATTCCGGCACGTTCGACATCACACCGGCCTCAACGCCCACGCAGGAACAATTTATCCAGTTCCTCGATACTCAGCGCAGTCCAGGTAGGCCTACCGTGATTACACTGCCCGCTGCGCTCAGTTTCTTCCATATCTCGCAGCAAGGCGTTCATTTCGGGAATGGTAAGACGCCGGTTGGCACGCACCGAACCGTGGCAGGCCATAGTTGAAAGAATTTCGTCCATGTGAGCGCTGATGCGATCAGAACTGCCATACTCTATGAGGTCGGACAGCACATCGCGCAGCAATTGCTCTACGTCAGAATCCCGCAGGTTCACTGGAATTTCGCGAATCAATAGCAGCTCTTCACCACCCTCCGCCACGTCCATGCCCAGTTTATGGAACACGTCGGTGTATTCAGTAGCAATTTCGACTTCGCGCTGACTCACAGCCACCGACTGGGGCACCAGCAAAGGCTGACTGCGAATACCCTCCTGGGCCGCGGCGCTCTTCAGCCGCTCGTAGGTAATTCGTTCGTGGGCGGCGTGCATATCGACCAGGATCAGACCCTGTGCGTTCTCCGATAATATATAGATGCCTTTCAATTGCGCCAGTGCGTATCCGAGTGGTGGAATATCCTCTTCCGCACCCTGCTCGGGCATTTCAATCCGCGGTGGCGGATGCAAACTTCCGTAGCTCTGCATTTGCGCAGCACCTGCACCTGCTGCAGGCCGGTCGTAAACGGCATGTTGCTGCCCACCGCCCCAGCTCAAGCCACCCTGAGTCAGTTCAACCGGAGCCACCTCGCCGGTCAGGGTATTAATGCGATCACCTTCTGCAGTGTCCAGGGTGCCTTCGGGTAATGTCTCAACGCCGGGACGGACATCGGCGAGCGCTCTATGCAAACTGCTGAACAAAAAATTGTGTACAGCCCTGCCATCGCGAAAGCGCACTTCGTGTTTAGTGGGATGTACGTTGACGTCCACCAGCGCAGGGTCAAGCTCCAGATACAGTACAAACGCAGGGTGGCGGCCGTGATACAACACGTCCCTGTAGGCCTGCTTGACCGCGTGAGCCACGAGTTTGTCGCGAATGACCCTGCCGTTGACAAAAAAGTACTGCAAATCGCCCTGACTACGGGAGAATGTGGGCAAGCCCACCCAGCCCCACAGCTTGAGTTCCGGGGTGCCCGTTTCCGTATAAATTGCCTGCTCCATAAAAGCGGGGCCACACACTGTAGCCACGCGGCGCTGCATTTCACTCTGGCTCTGGCCGGATCTGAGCTGGTGGATCACTTTCTGGTTATGGCGAAGAGTAAAGTCCACATCGAAGCGCGACAGAGCCAGGCGCTTTACCACTTCTTCCAGATGCTTGAACTCGGTTTTCTCGGTGCGCAGAAATTTGCGTCGGGCCGGGGTGTTGTAAAACAGATCGCGCACTTCTACCGTCGTGCCTCGCGGATGAGAAGCGGGTTTTACCTGCGCTGCCATATCGCGACCTTCGGAAATTGCGACCCGCCCTTCACTGGATTCAGGATTGGAATTGCTGGTGAGACTGAGCCGCGACACCGCCCCGATACTGGCCAGCGCTTCGCCTCTAAAACCCAAACTGCGCACTTGCTCCAGGTCTTCCAGCGAGCCTATCTTGGACGTGGCGTGTCTAGCCAAAGCCAGAGGCAAATCTTCGGGAGTAATACCGCTGCCGTTGTCACGGATGCGAATCATTTTGGTGCCGGCGGAGTCAATGTCGATATCAACACGGGTTGCACCCGCATCCAGAGCGTTCTCCAACACCTCTTTAACCACTGAGGCAGGGCGCTCCACCACTTCACCGGCGGCAATCTGGTTGGCAAGGCGAGGGTCGAGGCTATTAATTTTTGCGGGCGTGGGCGCCAGGGACATTCAGTGCTCTTTATTTATCCGTGTTAAAATCGGGCTGCTTCTCAGCTCGCGGGAATGGTCAGCTTCTGGCCCACTTGTATACGCGTATGGCTCAATCCATTTTGCGACTTGAGCAGGGCCAGCGATACATTGAAGCGCTGCGCTATACCGGAGAGTGTATCACCGCTGGCAATGACATATTGCTGGCCACCGGCCTGTTTTTGCCAGGCGATTAGCGTACCCGAAGGCGGATGCGCGGCAAACCACTGCACAATGCCCGCGTGAATCGCTGCAGCCATTTTTTTGCGGTAAGTGCGCGAGCCAAGGTTTTTGGCTTCTGTGGGGTTAGAAATAAAGCCTGTTTCCACAAGAATAGAGGGAATATCTGGCGACTTGAGCACAGCGAATCCCGCCTGCTCCACCCTTTTTTTATGCAGCTTGGCAACGTTGTCCACTTTGCGCAGCACGTCATTGCCCAACTTCAAACTGGTGTCGAGCGTAGAGGTCATAGACAAGTCGGCCAATACACCCGCCAACATGTCATCTTTGTCGCTGAGACGCACGCCTCCTACCAAGTCTGCCGAGTTTTCACGCTGAGCCAGATAGCGTGCAGCGGTACTGGTGGCGCCGCGGGTTGACAGGGCATACACCGAGGCCCCGTGTGCCTCTTTGCGCTTGAAGGCGTCCGCATGAACAGACACAAACAGGTCGGCCTGATATTTGCGTGCTAAATCTCGCCGCCCCTTGAGGCTCACATAGTAATCGCCGTTTCGAATCATCTTTGGTGTGTAGCCGCTATCCGCTTTGAACAGGGTTTCAATCTCTCTGGCGATTGACAGCACCACATTCTTTTCGCGCAATCTGCCCGGCCCCGAAGCGCCCGGGTCTTCCCCGCCGTGGCCGGCATCAATAGCAATGATAATATTGCGCCGACTGGACTGTTTGACGGTTTTTTTCACCTTGGCAGGTTTGCTGTCGATATCGTAGATATCAAGCACCAGCCTGTCACCAGCACGATCATTAGCTTTCAGTTCGAAACTTTTAGGCTTTACTGCGGCGGACAAATCCAGCACTACGCGCAAGTCATCGCCCTCACGTACACCTGAGCGAATTCTACTGATGGGTGTGTCTTTCAATTGCAGGCTGGATAGTTTTGTTTTGAGACTGGTATCTTCAACATCCAGCACAATACGATGCGGGTTTTCGAGGGTAATCAGCTTGTGTGTGGCCGGACCAGTCAGGTCGAACACAATACGAGTGTGGTCCGGCGCGCGCCACAGGCGTACATCGTGAACCTGTATATTAGCCACGGCGGGCAATGACAGCCCAATGCTGACCCATACAAAAAGTACAAGGCTGTAAAATTTTGTGCTCATTTCACTCCCATTCGATAGCGCCGATCACGCTCTCCCCAGAAACGCTCAGGGGCAGCAAACTTACACGGCGGCCCATCCCCTCTCGCTCTATAGTAATCACTAAATCCGCCGGGGGCAAAATTCCCGCTCCGCGTTCTGACCATTCAATGAGGCAAGTGCTACGGCCGTCAAAATAGTCGCGCACCCCCATAAACTCAAGCTCCTCGGCGTCGCCCAGACGGTAGAGATCAAAATGATAAACCCTGCCCCCTGGAAGCTCATAGGGTTCCACCAGTGTATAGGTAGGGCTCTTAACCGCGCCCGAATGGCCCAAACTCTGAATAAAGCCTCGCGCCAGTGTGGTTTTACCCATACCCAGATCGCCGTTGAGGGTCACAATCAGGCCCGCAACCCGCGCGGCAGCCAGCTGCGCGCCCAAAGCGATCATGGCTTTCTCACCGCTTACAGTGAGGGTACGTTCTTCAAAGGCGATGCGCTTATCGCTCACCCAAGCAGCTCCCGTATTTGGGGAATCAAGTCGGTAGCACATAAGCCACGCTGCCCATCTTGAGCTGCCATGTCTGCCGCCGCACCGTGCAGGCAAACACCTAAGGCCACGCATTCCAGCACTGTCATGCCATGGGCATCCGATTGTGCCAACAAAGCACCCAGTACACCGCTTAAAACGTCACCCATACCGCCGCTGGCCATCCCCGGGTTGCCGTAATCACTGAGCAATAGCTGCTCGTTCCCGGCGATCAGACTGCCATTGCCTTTAAGCAGGACTACACCGCCGAAGACTTGCTGCAACTGCCGCGCTGCAGCAAAACGATCGGCCTGAACAGCAGCGCTGTTCAGGCCCAACAAGCGCCCAGCTTCGCCGGGGTGGGGTGTGAACACCCAATTATTTCGTATTCCGGCTTTATCCTTAGCTTTTTCATTGCCCGCCAATAAATTGAGCCCATCTGCATCCAGCACCACAGGCTTGCCGCAATCCAGCGCCGCCCATAGCATTTGCTCTGACCACGGTGATTGCCCAAGCCCCGGCCCCACCACCAATACGTCCGAGCTTTCTATTAATGGGACCAGATCTGCAATGGTGGCAACACCATGCGTCATCACTTCTGGCGTTCGGGCCACTAATGCCGATACATGTTCTTCACGCGTTGCCACTCGCACCAGACCAGCACCGCAGCGCAGCGCAGCCTCGGCCGCCATGGCCGCCGCGCCTGCCATGCCCTTGTCGCCACCTATTACCAGCACCGAACCGTAACTACCCTTGTGAGATGAAGCCGGCCGCAGGGGCAGGCGCGCCAACAAAGCTTCCAGTTCGAGGCGCGCACAGCCGCTTTTAACCTGCGAATATACTTCCGTGGGCACCTGTAAATCTGTGAAATGAACCGCGCCGGTGCAATCCGTCGCATCAAGTGTGAACAAACCGCGTTTCAAACCGATAAAACTTACCGTCACATCGGCGCGCACAGCTCGCCCTAAAACCCGCCCCGTATCGCTACACAGGCCCGAGGGAATATCCACAGCCAACACTGGCAGGCCGCTCTCGTTTATAAGATCAATGGCATCCACATAGTCACCACGCACATCGCCGCCCAGCCCCGTGCCTAACATGGCGTCCACAACTACTCCCGCCTCCAGCTTTTGGTGGGCAAACGTCTGCACGTCCACGCCATTGGCTATGGCTTGCTCGCGAGCTATGAGAGCATCACCCTCTATTTTGTTGGCATCACCCAGTTGAAGCACGCGAACCGCAATGCCGCGTTTGTGAGCTAAATCTGCAATAAGGTAACCGTCACCGCCGTTATTACCCGTCCCGCATAACACCTGAATAAACTCTGGGTCGGGCCAAACCCCGCACAGGCACTCAAAAGCCGACTGTGCCGCGCGTGACATCAGGATTATGCCGGGCACACCGTAGTCTTCAATCGCACAGCGATCCAGTTCTCGGGTTTGGGCGGCGGTATAGAGGGGTTCGGTTCCGGGAATGCTTTGCACTATTTCTTTCCTATTCAGGTCTGGGGAAAGTATACGTTAATTGGGGGTTCAAATCGGCCTAAACCCCAGAGACGGGCTATTCACTCGATACGAGGAGTAGGGAGCGGCTAACTGCAAACCAGGCCCAATTATCAATAGTAACCGCGAATCCACAGAAGCCAGTATAATGCCCCCATCAACGACAAGCCGGTATCCAATATCTCACTAGAAAACCAAATCCAACAATGGGCGAAAGAACTAGGCTTCGCCCAAGTAGGCATCACCGATGTAGACTTAGGTGACAACGAAGCCTATCTGCAAAAGTGGCTGGATGCGGGCTACCACGGCAGCATGGACTACATGGCCAGTCATGGCATCAAGCGCTCGCGCCCCGAAGAACTGATACCCGGCACCTGCCGTGTCATCTCCCTCCGTATGGATTACCTCACCCCCGACACACAACCCCTGGAAATACTCGCATCCCCCGACAAAGCCTACATCTCCCGCTACACACTGGGCCGCGATTACCACAAACTCATACGCAAACGACTCGCCAAACTGGCTAAGCGCATAGAGGCCGAGGCGGGCAGCGGGCAGTACCGTGCGTTTGTAGACAGCGCCCCTGTGCTGGAGCGCGCAATCGCAGAAAGCGCGGGCTTGGGTTGGATCGCCAAAAATACCATGCTGATAAATTCAGAGGCCGGGTCGTGGTTCTTTCTGGGGGAGATATACACCGACCTGCCACTGCAAGAAACCGTAGCGCAAACCAGTAAACATTGCGGCACCTGCACTACCTGTCTGGATATCTGCCCAACCAATGCATTCATAGGGCCCTTCCAACTGGATGCGCGTAAGTGCATCTCATACCTCACAATCGAACATAAAGGTAGCATCGACCCCGAATTGCGCTCCCTCATGGGCAATCGCATATTCGGCTGCGATGACTGCCAGCTGCTGTGCCCCTGGAACAAATTTGCCCAATCTACAGAACAAGATGATTTTCAGCCCCGCCACCAGTTGGATGATGTGCAGCTGGTCGATTTGTTTTTATGGGATGAAAACACCTATTTGGCCAATACCGAAGGCTCGGCCCTACGCCGTATTGGCTACGAGCGCTGGCTACGCAATTTGGCAATCGCTCTGGGCAATGCGCCACGCAGCAAGGCAATCATCAACGCCTTGCGCAGTCGCCTCGATTTTCCATCAGAATTAGTAAAAGAGCACGTGGAATGGGCGTTGGCACAACACGACACTGCCTAGATCCTATTACAGGAACAGCAACGACAACCGTGCAAAAGCTCAGAGCAGAATCCTTTAAACGCTTTCACCCATATTGATAAAGTGTTCCCGGTAATAGCGCATCTCTTCAATGGACTCACGAATATCGTCCAACGCCAAATGCGTGGCAGATTTCCTGAAACCAGAAGCTAACTCCGGGCGCCAAAGCTGCATTAGTATTTTTAGCGTGCTGACATCGAGGTTGCGGTAGTGAAAAAAGGCTTCCAGTTGCGGCATGTGCCGCGCCATAAAACGCCTATCCTGGCAGATAGTATTGCCACACATGGGTGAAGCGCCAGCAGGCACCCACTGTTGTAAAAAGTCTATAGTCTCCTGCGTTGCGCTCTGCTCATTATGTTGACTGGCCTTTACCCGCGCCACCAGACCCGAGCTGTTGTGGTGGGTAGTATTCCATTCATCCATGCCGTCAAGGCGCGCATCACTTTGGTGCAAGGCGATAACCGGGCCCTCAGCCAGCGTGTTTAAGTCGCTGTCTGTAACAATGGTGGCAATCTCTATCACCACGTCCGAATCCGGTTCGAGACCGGTCATTTCCAAGTCGACCCAGATAAGATTCTTGGCGTTTTGCATGGTCATTTATTTCCTGGTTACTGTGTTCAAAGTGAAAGTACGGACAATAGTGTAGCAAAATGCCTCGACAGCCAAAGCCCACCCCTGAATAATGCCGCAATGAGTAAACGAAAACTGACTCGGCGCCAGAGCTGGCGAATCGACAAGATACAGGAAGAGCGAGCCAAACGCGCCGAAAAGCGTGCCGGCTCGGCAGACGATGCGCTATCCGCTGGCGACCTGGGCCCTGAACGCGAGGGCCTTATTGTCGCGCACTTCGGCACACAGGTTGAAGTAGAGTCCGAACCGGGCGATCGCCGACGCTGCCACATTCGAGCCAACCTCGAAGGCATGGTTACTGGCGACAGGGTCATATGGCGTCAGGGCGAACCCACCGGTGTGGTGGTGGCTCAACTCGAACGCGACAACGTTCTGTCACGCCCAGACCCCTACGGCAAAATCAAACCGGTGGCCGCCAATATCGACCAGATCATTTTGGTAATGGCATCGTCACCAGAGCCCCACGCCAACCTGATTGACCGCTATCTGGTAGCGGCGGAAACAGTAGGCATAGAGCCGGTAATTTTGCTAAACAAAACCGATCTACTGGACAACGACCCGGAACGCCGCGCACACATTGACCAGTTGCTGGGAATTTACCCCACGATTGACTACAAAGTGCTGCATGCCTCGGTGAAGACAGAGGATGGGATGGACGAGTTTCTGGCTCAGCTGCGCGATCGCACCAGCGTGTTTGTGGGCCAGTCCGGCGTGGGGAAGTCTTCGCTCATTAATGTTTTGTTGCCAGAGCTGGACCTTCGCGTTGGCGCCCTCTCGGAAAGCACTAACAAGGGTGTTCACACAACCACCACAGCCCGCCTGTTCCACTTGCCCAGCGGCGGCGTGCTGATTGACTCGCCGGGTATACGCGAGTTCGGCCTGTGGCATATGACGCGCCGACAAATCGAGGCTGGCTTCCGCGAATTCCATCCCTTTCTGGGCGCTTGTAAATTCCGCGACTGTAAACACGAGCAGGAACCCAAATGTGCGATTCTAGCTGCGGTGGAGTCTGGGGAGGTCAGTGAGAGACGTTTGAACAGTTATCGGCAGATGGTTGATAGTTTGGAGGAGTGAGCGGCGGAATTGTTGGTTATTTAGTGTTGGTGAGGTGCTAACCGAGTGTCAGAGCATCACGACTATAGTTAGCAACCGGAACCTCCCTCCCCTTTGCCCGGACGTCGGCGGCCACGGATGGCCGTCGCCGAGCCCCGCATGGATGCGTCTCTTGGCGTGCCGGGCAAAGGGGAGGGAGGTTCCGGTTGCGGATTCCAGTAAATCGAATCTAAACGGCACTACCCAACGGTTCACCCAATCTGGTAGACGTCCCCGCCACATAACGCTCATCCCAACTCATACGGTCTTTAGGAAACAACAAAACCACCGTAGAACCCAGCTTGAAGCGGCCCATTTCGTCACCCTTGGCCAGAGAAACCGGCTCAGGCAAATT
Source organism: Halieaceae bacterium (assembly GCA_016744355.1). Taxonomy (GTDB): domain Bacteria; phylum Pseudomonadota; class Gammaproteobacteria; order Pseudomonadales; family Halieaceae; genus JBALVT01. The sequence goes on along the minus strand of JADGEN010000017.1, from coordinate 39,429 downwards.
CTGGTAATCGACCACAGTGGGGGCATCGGTAGCCGGTGCCACCTGGCCCGACCAAACCGTTTCGATACCGGCCACCACCATGGCACCGACCAAAATCATCGCCATAGGGCCCATATCCGTGTCGAAGTAACACACCAACCGCTCATTTCTGGCGAACAAGCGCTCAACATTTTCCGCCGTAACAGCGTTGACAGAAAACAAATCACCCGGAATATAGCTGGTGGCAGTGAGCGTTCCAGCCAGCGGCATATGCACCCTGTGGTAGTCCCTGGGAGAGAGGTAAATCGTGGCAAACTGACCGTCGGTGAACTGCGCGGCACGTTCGTCGTCTCCACCTAACAACTCGCGCGTGGAGAAGTGCTGCCCCTTTGCCTGAAATATTCGCCCCTCTTCAATGGCCCCCAACTGACTGATGGCGCCATCGGCGGGACAAACGAGGTCGGCATCGGCAATGGGACGGGCTCCGACTTGCAGTTCTCGGGTGAAAAAATCATTAAAGTTTGCGTAGGCCGTTGGATCGGGCTGCTCCGCCTCGGCCATGTTCACTTCAAAGTGGCGCACAAACTGTTTTATAACGAAATTTTTGAGCCACAGCGGATGACGCACTTCCGCCAACCATCCGGTCAGGCGCGACAAATAGTGTTGGGGTACGATATGCTGGAAAAAGATGAACAGGGAATCCATGACGCGTAATGTATCCTGTAGTTAAAGTCATTAAAGAAATAAGTGGGAAGCCGGCATTGAAGCTTTGGGCCATTATACTACTGTTTGCTCTTCCTGTTTCGGTATGGGCTGACGAGAACGAAGCAGATCACACCATCGACGACGACCCCATAACCTGGGTCGACTCAAGCCACGGCTATGCCACAGACAAAAGTCAGGCATTGACCCAGTGGATGGACAATTTCTTTGGCGACCCAATTGACGATCTGGAGCAGGCCGAATCCTTCCTCAGAGCCGAGTTTATCGACGACTGGGAAGATGAAGACGGGCATAACCTGAAGGTTCGACTGCGGGGCAAGGTTCAGTTGCCCCGAATCTCCAAGCGCCTGGATTTGGTTTTTGAAGGGGAGGAAGATGACGATTCCACAACTCCGGGAGAACTCGATGAGAACGACTCCGTGGGCTTACAATACGAACTTGCCGAGAAAAAGAACTCACGTTTTGATCTCACTTTGGGTATTTCCACCAGCGGCGCGCGACCCGGCGTGCGATTTCGTCATAGTAAGAATATCGGAGAGCTATCCAGCTATCGCTTCCTGGAGCGCGTGCAGTGGGAGGACGATGATGGTTTTTACTCCACCACCCAGCTGGACTTCTACCGCGCCATAAATGATAACGACTCTCTTCGATGGAGTAATCGTATTCGATACGGCGAGGAAACCGACGGCACAGAATGGCGCACCAGTCTGGCCCTGCGCCAACGCTACCTCGTCGACACCAAGCGTCCAATCGCAACCAGTGCTTTTGTGGCGATAAACGGCGTCACCGAGCCTGAGTCTTTTACCAAAAATTATAAAATCGGCTTCTTGTTTCGCCGCCAAATTTACCGCGATTTCCTGTTTATGGAGCTACAGCCAGCCTACAACTACCGCCGCCGAAATGTGGACGAGCAGCGACAGGGCGTATGGAGTATCGTGTTCAAATTTGAAATAGCACTCGAAAAAGATTTACGCCGAAAAAAGAAGAAAAAACCGGCCGAAGACCAGGCCACTTAAAGCAGCCCAGTCTATTAACTATAGGTTCTCCTCAGCGAACGCAGCCAAGCGGCTGCGCACGATTCCATTGACATGCATGATACCCGCGTGAGGATAGGACTTACTCTTCTCCACCAGATAGGTGAGTCCCGAGGTGAGCGGCGATATATACTTATTGTCTATTTGCGCAAGATTGCCCAGTACAACAATTTTTGAATCAGCCCCCACCCGGCTTATCACCGATTTTAGTTGAAACTGAGTCAGACCCTGAGCCTCATCTATAATAATATAGGCGTCATTGAAAGAGCGACCGCGCATAAAATTAAGCGACTTGAACTGGATGTTGGCGCGCTCCTTAACGTAATCGATACTGCCGTTACAGGACTCATCAGCACCGTGCAGTATTTCGAGATTGTCATCGAAGGCAGCCAACCACGGGGCCATTTTTTCCTCTTCCGTACCGGGTAAAAAGCCAATCTCCTCGGCGATTGGTGGCGTTGACCGCGCCACAATTAATTTACTGAACCTGCCCTGCTCCAAAATAGCGTGCAAGCCATAGGCCAGGGCCATCAAGGTTTTTCCAGAACCGGCGGGGCCGGTTAAAACCGTCATATCAACGTTGTCGTCGTCCAACATATACATTGCCATGGCCTGCTCGAGATTGCGTGGAGACAAACCCCAGAAGCGCTTATGCATCAATTTATCCCGGCTATCGCAGGCCAGATAGACGTACTCTTTGTCCACCCGCTTCACAAAAGCCATAAATTCCTGATCGTCATACACGAACATATTAGGGTAGGCATCGGGCAATGAGCGACGCGGAATACGGTGCAAAGTGCGGTCGCCCTCACGCAGGGTGTCTACCTCGGAAATAGTAGACCAGAAATCGCCCTCGATACTGCGATAGCCTTTGGCTAGCAGGTCTATGTCATCCAGCACCTTATCGCGACGGTAGTCTTCCACATTGACCAACCCCGAACCCTTGGCCTTGATGCGCATATTGATATCTTTGGTGACCAGGGCGATAAACTCATCGGGGTGCTCCGCCTGTAATTTTAGGGCGACGTTGATGATGCGATTATCGTTGGCCTGGGCCTGGGTGTCGTCCAGGTAGGGAACGTCGGAGTTATCAGACAATAGCTGATCGGGGTATATCGCCAGAGTTCCCTTGGGGCCCTCGATAGTTGACCCTGGTATCTCAACACCCTCCTGTATTTCCTGAGGCGTGGCAGACACCACAACCTTATCAATAACCTGGATAGCAATACGGGCCTCGCGGCTCACGGATTTATCGTGTCGGTCTTTGATATGGTCTAGTTCTTCAAGGACTGTCATGGGAATGACAAGGTGATGCGCTTTGAATGCCGTGACGGCGGTGGGGTCGTGTAGCAGTACGTTCGTATCCAGAACGTAGGTTTTTTTGATGACAGGTTTCAGCTTGGTTTTTTCAACTCTTAAAGCGGAGCCTGATTCCATAGTATAGATCCTCGTTTAAGCATAGCTAGTAACAGGAAGTACAACTGGACTGGGAGCAATTATTAATCCCAATCTGCCCGAGTGTCAATCGCTTATCAACAAAGCGCGACAGATTAGAAGAAAAACACCTGCCGCGCCCTAGAAACCCCAACTCTCACTGACAGCACAGCTGTTTTCAGATACGATAGCGAGCTCTGTATAAGAATAAGTTAACCCCCACCGATGCTCAATCAGGACACTCTCGCCCAGTTAAAGGGCCTCAAAAGCCAAATGGAGTCGGAAAAGGAGTACGCCGAAGCCGTCGTTAAAGGCACTCAGGCGCGCTACGGTTTTGCCGTGCTGGATGACGGCCGTGAAATCTTTATTCCACCCGATGAAATGCTCAAGGCTTTCCCTCATGATCGCGTGCGGGTGTGCATACGTCCCGCCAAAGACAAGAAGACCGTGGCCAATATCGAAAAGTTGGTTAATAGCCCACTGGATGAATTTACTGGTCGCTGCGTCAAAAAGGGCAACGCCGTTTTCGTACAGCCAGATCTTCCTCACTTGAGTCGCTGGCTGTTTATCCCCTCACATGCCCGCAACGGGGTTAAAGAAGGCGACTATCTGCGTTGCGCAATCATGCGTCACCCTATAAAAGATGGCAGACCCCAGGCCAAAGTACTGTCAGTTCTTGGCAGCAAATCCACACCGGGGGTGGAAAACCTCTATTGCCAAACTAAATTCAATCTGCAAAACAGTTGGAGCGCTGATGTTATGGCTCAACTGGAGCAGCGCCTCACTGGCGTGAATCCAATGGAGACCAGCACACGACGCGATCTCACCGACCTTGAATTTGTCACTATCGACTCTGCTAAAACGCAAGATATAGACGATGCCCTGTACGCCGATATCAGCGATGATGGCTGGACCCTGTATGTCGCCATTGCCGATCCCACCGCGTATATTGAGCCAGGCACGCCTTTGTACAATGAGATCGCCCAACGCGGAAGCTCCATCTACTTCCACGGTGACGTGATTCCGATGCTGCCAGAGCAGTTGTCACAAGACACCTGTGCGCTCTCGGAAGGCAATGACCGTCCAGCCCTGGTATGCAAAATTTCTGTGTCGGATGCAGGTGATGTCGGACACTACGAATTTATTGAAGCCAATGTGCGCTCTAGAGCCAAGCTTTCCTATTACGGTGTAGACCGTTATCTGTCGGGTGACTACGACGAACTCATGAGCCACGCCACACCGCTCGAAGCCCTTTACCAGGTTTATCAAGCCTTGCGCAAATCGCGCGAAGAAGACGAACTGGTTATGGAGGACAGACGTGAGTATCGCTGGATTCTCAATGATAAGAAGCAAATTGACCATGTGGAGCCCTCTTCCAAGTTACTTTCACAGAAAGTCGTGGAAGAATGCATGGTTGCCGCCAATCGTTGTGCCGCCCGCTTTCTCGCCGAGAAAAACTGCAGTGGGCCATTTGTCAGTCATCCCGGCTTTCGCCGGGACCGACTAAAAGAGGCAAAGAAGTTTCTGCAGCGCAGTGCACCTGAAGTTGCCGAACGCAATCTCGATGACCGCAAGGACTACCGCGCTGTCATGCAGTGTTTGTCCAGCGACCAACAGACACTGCCTTTGCGGGGCATGGTAAACCGTCTGCTGACCCGCGCAACCCTGAGCACAGAACCCGCCGTGCACATGGGCATGTCATTGGATGCCTACACTAATTGCACATCGCCACTGCGCAAGCACATGGACTTTTTGGTGCACTTGCAAATAAAGTCTGCTCTGCACAACGGCCCGGTAAACCTGGTGAGTCAGGATGCCCTGACCGCACTATCCGACAATTTACAGCGCAATCGTTTCGCCATGAACGAGGCTGAGCAGTGGCTGGCCAGTAATTACCTCGAAAAGCAGGCACAGAAAGCAGGGGCCATATTCAAAGGCACCGTTTCTCACATTACTAGTAGCGGCTTTAGCGTACGGATGGATGATTCTGGACTGGAAGGATGGATAGATCTACGCAAGGACCCGGAGAAGTTCAGTTTTGATAAATGGACTGCCAGTCTCACCAGCAGCACCCGACGTTTTGCTCTGGAGCAGGCGGTAGAGGTTAAATTCCTGCGCGTTGAGGATGCAAGCCATCAGAGCCTCTTCGCCGTGGTGGACGGTTGTGGCCTGAAGCCATCTGATCCTGAACCCGAGAAACCAGCCTGATCATCTCATCGACACCCATCGCTCGTAGATAAATCCCCATATCGTGATGGTTATCGAGGGCGACATTGTCGTCGCTAAGACGCAAGGCCTGGATGATGCGTAATTCGGCGTCACTGTAGCGACTCTCTTCACCAAAAATAAGCTTGGTAAATGTGTCGACTATGGCCAACTCACTGACGGAGTCGCCTGAACTGTAGTTGTAACTGGTACTCATTGCGCCACCTCTTGTTCTGAGTATGGCGCACTATCCAGCCTTTACTGATCATTATTTAGGCAATATGTCACAAAAAGCGGTCAATATTTGATCAATAGCCCCTTTTGGGTCAGCAAAACACCTCTAAAAAGAGGCGTTACCTGGCGTACGGGGAAAGGGAATCACATCTCGCACATTTTCCATACCGGTCACATAGTTGAGCAAGCGCTCGAAACCCAGGCCAAAACCGGCGTGAGGCACTGTGCCATATCGACGTAAATCGCGGTACCAACCCAACTCCTCTCGAATATGGGGGTCCATGCGGGCATCGAGCACATCCAGCCTCTCTTCGCGTTGACTGCCGCCAATGATTTCACCGATGCCGGGAGCTAGAACATCCATGGCCGCCACTGTTTTTTCATCGTCGTTCAAGCGCATATAAAACGCCTTGATATCTTTAGGGTAGTTCATAACGATGACCGGCCGCCCCACGTGCTTCTCGGCCAGATAGCGCTCGTGCTCCGATGCCATGTCGATGCCCCACTCCACCGGAAACTCAAATTTCTCACCACAGTTTTGCAAAATTTTAATCGCGTCCGTGTAGTCCATGCGCTCGAAACTATTGTCGACTAAAGAGCGCAGACGCTCGATGGCTGTCTTTTCGATATGTTGGGCAAAGAATGCCATATCGTCCTCACGCTCCTCCAACACACGAGTGAACACATGCTTCAGCAAACTCTCTGCCAGGTCGGCATCATCATTTAAGTCGGCAAATGCTATCTCCGGCTCAACCATCCAGAATTCGGCAAGGTGACGACTGGTGTGGGAGTTCTCGGCGCGAAAAGTGGGACCAAAGGAATACACTTTGCTCATCGCAAGGCAATAAGACTCAAGCTCAAGTTGGCCTGACACTGTAAGAAATGCCTCGCCGCCAAAAAAATCCTGACCGAAGTCGACAGAGTTCTTATCGGTGCGTGGCAAATTGGCGTAATCGAGTGTGCTTACCCGAAACAATTCGCCGGCACCCTCGCAATCACTGCCGGTAATAATAGGTGTGTTTATCCAATCGAAGCCATTGTCGTGGAAGTAATTATGTATAGCGTTAGCTAAAGTACTGCGCACTCGCGTGATAGCCCCGAAGGTATTAGTGCGTTGGCGCAAGTGCTGCTGAGTGCGCAAAAACTCGAAGGTATGGCGCTTCTTTGCAATAGGATATGACTCGGCATCGTCAACCCAACCCAACACCTCCACTGCCGTTGCCTGAATCTCTACACTCTGTCCCTTACCCTGTGATTCCACTAACTCACCACTAACGACGACGGAACAACCCGCCGACAGTTTCAACACTTCGCTTTCATAATTGTCCAGGTCGGCCGGAACTACGGCCTGAATTGCATCGAAAGCGGTGCCGTCATGAATGGCGAGAAAAGATATTCCCGCCTTGGAATCTCTTTTACTGCGCAACCAGCCTTTAACGGTGACCTGTGTGCCGGTTACAATCTGGCCTTTCAGGGCCGCTGAAATAGTGGTGAACTGACTCATCAATGTTCTCTCATAGTATGACAAAAGGTGGATAGCTAGAGGCTGAAGGTCTGCCCCACCAGCTCCTCTGAGATGGCCCAAAGGCGGTCCGCATCGCTGTGATCCAAGGCATAGGATTCTACACCACCGTCGCCTCCGGGTGCAGTGGCTTTGCCAATATGACAATCCTCCAGATAGATCGCACCCTCCTCGCTCAGCTCTGGCGCGGTGGCGGCCCAGACACTGGTGGCAGCACCCTGCTCCACTGTTTTCATTGTCATGGGCTTGTCCTTGGGCGCCCGCGCCTGCAGCATCTCGAAGTCCTCCGGCACCATATGCCGGCTCAGCTCCGTCATAATGACTCCCGGGTGCACCGCAAAAGCCCGAATCCCACGGGACTTCAGCCGGTCATCCAGACCGACAGCAAACAGTGCATTAGCCGTTTTGGACTGACCATAAGCCGACCATTTTTCATAGTCGCGCTGCTGGTAATTGGGGTCATCAAAATCTACCCGGCCAAACTTATGTCCCGCTGAGCTCAGGGAAATCACCCGCGCCCCATCGACAAGCCCCGGGGCAAGCAGGCAGGTAAACAGGAAGTGACCCAAGTGGTTGGTGCCAAACTGCATTTCAAATCCCTGTGCGGTACGCCCTAGCGGGCAGGCCATGACACCGGCATTATTAATCAGTAAATCGATTGGAGGATAGCTGTCTAGAATATTCGCACAGGTATTGCGCACACGGTCCAGATCTGACAGGTCGATAATTTCAATATCGACCTGCGCCTCGTTATCGACACTGCGCAACGCATTGGCGACACCCTCCAGCTTGGCCTGATCCCTAGCCAACATGAGGACTCGGGCACCAGCGCCAGCCAAGGTTCGTACCGTCTCTACACCCAATCCGGAAGAAGCACCGGTAACGACGGCAAATTTTCCGCTCAGAGAAATACCTTCAATAACTTCACGGGTAGTCGATTCGGCATTAAATGTGCTCATGAGAATTATCCTTTTTTAGAATGTCGGCCTGGAATTAGTAACACGAGGCCTCTGCGTATTGTTACATCGACTGAATAACGCTTTAATAGCGCTTAGTGTCGCCACGCAATAATAGGATGTATCAGTATGAAAAGCGAAGAAGTCGAGTTTCTCGATGGGGAAAATTACATCAGTTTTTCCACAAAAAAACGCTCGGGTGAGTTTGTCGCCACACCAGTGTGGTTTGCACCCCACGGGGGGAGCTACTACCTGTTCTCAGCCACCGACACCGGTAAAGTAAAACGACTGCGCAACTTCAGTGAATCCGCGATAGCAGCGTGCACCATGCGCGGTAGTGTAACTGGCGCGTGGATAGACACCGAGGCGGTGTTACTCGAAGCAGAAGAAGATAAAAATACTGCGCTACAGGCGCTGCGACACAAATACGGCCTACAAATGAAAATCGGAGACATCTTCTCCCGAATCACAGGAAAGATGGACAAACGCACATATATCAAAGTGGATATTAAGTAGGCACACGGCTCAGTCCAACACGGCGAGCTGCTCTTTCATGATGGTATCGAGCTGCAGCTGATAAGCTTCCAACTCGCTGTGGCGCATGCCCCCCGTTTCACTGACAGTTTCAATGGCCATAGCCACGAAGCGCTGCGCCTCACTCAAATCCCCAAGCTGGTAGTAAATAAGACCAACCGCATACTGCAAGCGACCGTCCTCGGAGTCACGGCGGCGGGCGTCAGAGTAATGCATGAGAGCCTGCGACCAATCTCCAGCTTCACCAGCCTTATCCCCAAGCCACGCGTGATACCACGGATTATCGATGCGATATCTCGCTACCTGGTCTGACCAGTATTTGGCCTGTTCTTCATTGCCTTCAAGCTCGTAAAGCACCACCAGATTGTTCATCGCTGAGCGGTCCCGGGAATTTAGTGCTAGCGCCGTAAAATAGCTACTCTGCGCATCTTCATGCTGTCCGGAAACACGATAAATAGCACCAATGTTGACCCACAGCAGCGACATCTGCGGGCTTAACTGCAGCGCGCGCACAGAATGAACCCACGCCTCGTCGAACTCATTACGGGCCAGTGCACCCATGGCAATATTGTTGTGGTAGAGCGCCAGGGCATCGGTATCACTGAGCACATTAGTGCCGGTGGTTTCAGAGGGGCGAAGCGGGTCGATGTCAACGATGTACTCCTGACCACGGCGCAACGTTATTATAACGTTCACATGCAGGCGCACCGCTACTCGCTCTCCAACCCTGCTCCATTGGGGGCGCACCTTTACCCATTGATAATTAGCGTCCAGCCCCGCCTCCCGGGCAAGCGCGATGAACAGGCTGGCATAAGACAAACAGTTTGCAGTGCCACGATGAAATACTTCCTGCGCCACACCTTCGGCATCGGCGACATAGTCGATATCGAGGATGGCATTACTGGTGATGGACTGGTGCAGGTGATTCATACGCTGACGGTCACTGTGTAAGTCGCCGGTATAAGTCTCGACGAACTCCCGCATGTCGTCATCCACTCCGAGAAGGTCAGGGATAGGAGCAAGGGTGGCAACGTCATCCACGGTGATCACGCGTGTGCCAAACATCAACGGCGACAAATTGGCCACAGCATCGGGTTGGGTGGTGTTGGAAGCGCAGGCGGTCAAAAATATCAAAGCAAAAAGAGACATAGCTATGCACAAGGGAGTCCGGACAACCCTTGAGAGTTGTAGTAGCCTTTCCACCATTGTTGAGATAACCATGGTGCCCTCCGTGCCCGCGCGCAACACAGCGTCGCAGGTCTCCTCTGACAGTATAGCCCAGCTTCGGACCACTTACTCCCCGTACTGTAGCGAGCAAAACTCCCGCGCCAATGACTCTACAGTTTCGACATCGCTCGGACTAAATCTATCCATATGCGGACTATCGATATCCAAAACCCCGACGATCTCCTGACCCGCATACAACGGCACAACCAACTCTGAACGGGAGGCGATATCGCAAGCTATATGACCCGGGAAGGCGTGCACATCGGCAATGACCTGAGTCTGCCTATTGGTCACAGCGGCACCACAGACGCCTCTTGTAATGGGGATGCGTACACAGGCAGGCTTACCCTGAAACGGACCCAGTATCAATTCATTGCCTTGCAGGAAATAAAACCCCAGCCAGTTTATGTCGGGCAGTTGAGGCGCCAACAATGCAGAGAAGTTGGCTGCATTAGCCACAAGATCGGGCTCATCGTGCATTAAACCTCGTAGCTGAAGGCGAATATCGTGCAGAGAAAGAGTCTGAGCGCCAGTGCGAATCACTACTCAGGCAGCCGTGTGCAAACCACACTCACGTCCATCCTGAACCTTGGTGGGGTCAAAGTAGTGTTTGCAACTGCTGAGACTGTGCTGCTCCATGTAATCCTCGACCTGCTCTTCGGACCAATAAAAAATAGGCGCAACCTTGAGAATGCCACGATTATCAATAGAGACAATATCCAGCGACTTGCGGTGCTCGGTTTCTTCCTGACGGATGCCGGTTATCCACACTTCGGGCTGAAAGTCGGCAATCGCTTGAGCGAAAGGCTCCAACTTTACCTGCCGGGTGAACTCGGCGTGACGCTCTTCTTCGTCGATCGTTGGAATGCCGCCCATAATCGCATTGCGCCGCTCCGAGGTCATCTGCGGAGAATACACGTGCATATTCAGCTGCATATCTTTGATCAGGCGCTCGGCCACTACATAGGTGTCCCGGAGGTTATAGCCAGTGTCCACCCAAATAGTTGGCACTGTTTTGTCCTCCTCGCTTACCAAATGCAACATAAGCGCCGCATTGCGACCGAAGCTGGTGGTGGCAATAGTTTCTTTGCCCAGAGCCAATGCCCAACGCACAATTTCCGCGGGGCTGGCATCGGCCAGCGAAGCGTTAATGTGCTCCAGATCGAGGTCCAGTGCGGTATTTTGCTGTTCAGTCATGGTTTGGGCTAATTTTAAAGCAGTCATAACATTGAACTGTAAAGAATAGGTGGGCTCTACACAAATAACATTGATCTATATGGTTATTCTTCCGCGTAATCTCCACATGATTAAAAACGACAGTTTCTGTGGCACTCCCCCGCAATTGTCCAGCTGCTGTGGGCGCGCAATACTGCTGCCAACCTCGTAATTACTGTCAGGAGAGCACCATGAGCAACGCACTATGTGAAAGATTGGGCATCGAATTCCCAATATTTGCCTTCACCCACTGCCGGGACGTTGTCGTGGCGGTGAGTAAAGCTGGCGGCATCGGCGTTTTGGGTGCGGTGGGCTTCAGCCCGGAGCAACTAAAAGAAGAACTCGACTGGATTGATGAACATATAGGCGACAAGCCCTACGGCGTGGACATTGTTATCCCGCAAAAGTACGAGGGCATGGGCAGCATGAGTGCCGAGGAAATGGAAAAGGAACTTTGGAAAATGGTTCCGCAGGAACATTTGGACTTCGCGCAGAAGCTGCTGGCAGACGCAGGCGTACCGGCTTGGCCAGACGGCACTACCACCATGGGCTTAATGGGCTGGACCGATGCCACCGCCACGCCTCTATTGGAGGAAGCGCTCACCCGTCCCCAATGCGTAATGATTGCCAATGCACTGGGCACCCCCCCCGCAGACAAGATTAAACTGGTACAGAACAGCGGCCGCTTAATTGGCGCACTGTGCGGCCGGGTTAAGCAGGCTGTGGCGCATAAAGAAGCCGGGCTGGATTTCGTAGTGGCTCAGGGCGGAGAAGGTGGTGGCCACGCCGGCGATGTGGGCTCTGTCGTACTGTGGCCGCAAATTGTGGACGCGATAGGAGATACTCCCATGCTGGCTGCTGGCGGCATAGGCAATGGCCGACAAATAGCCGCCGCCATGGCTATGGGTGCCGCCGGGGCATGGACCGGCTCGCTGTGGTTAACGGTTGAGGAGGCTCATGTTGAGGAAGCTCAGCGCCAGTCCCTACTCAATGCCTCCAGCGAAGATACTATTCGATCCCGCTCCTGGACCGGAAAAACCTGCCGTATGCTGAAAAGTGAATGGACCGATGCCTGGGACAGAGCCGATACCCCCGAGCCACTGGGGATGCCGCTGCAGGGCATGGTTACCTCTGACGGCATGCGCCGCACCCACACCTACGCAGGCGTGGGAGACTGCCAGAGCGTCGCCTTTAACCCCTGCGGTCAGGTTATTGGGCAAATCAACGAAATGGAATCCTGCCGCTCGGTCATGTTCCGCCTGCTGGACGAATACGTAGATGCAGTGGAGAAAGCGGGCAGCATGCTGCCCAAGGTCTAACGATCAGGCTGCCCGTGCCTTGCCTTTGGATGCACTTTTGGGCAAGGCAGCTTCCAGTTCGGAATACAGGTCGAAAAACTGTCCGGTGAGTTTATGACTGGGCGCCATATCTATTAGCGGCCTATGCTCCCGGTGGGACTCTTTCATCTTCACTGAGGTGTTGAGGTACGTGGCCAGCACCGGATAGCCCTCCTCTTCCAGCTCTGCTACCAACTCCGTAGGCAGGCGTGCCTGTGCATTAAATTGATTGACGATCACGCCCTCCACTTCCAACTCTGGGTTGTGATCTTCTTGCAGCTCAGCGATATTATCCATCAGCGAATACAGACTCTGGCGGGCAAAACTATCGCAGTCAAATGGCACCAGCACGGAGTTTGCAGCGATCAGTGCCGACTTTGAATAGAAATTGAAGCTAGGGGGTGTGTCGATGTATACGCGGTCATATTCTTCGGACAACTTGTCCAGCGCATCGCGCAATTTGTAAATTTTGTAACGCGATTCCAGTTCTTTTTCCATGTTGGACAACACTGGGCTGGATGGCATCAGAAACAGGTTTTCGTAGGGTGTTTCCCACACAAATGAGTCGGGGTTTTGCTGCATTTTACGCGAGCCAACGGTCTGCTTGAACAGCCCCGCTACACCCTGAGCCTCCGCCGGAAATTCTTCGGCGTCTATTTCGCCCACCAGGTAATGGGTGGAGTTGCCCTGCACATCGAGGTCAACGACCAGGGTACGAAGGCCGGAAGCTGCGCTAATGGCAGCGAGATTACAGGTGATGCTGGTTTTTCCAACGCCACCTTTTTGATTAAATACGACACGTCTCATGAGCAGGAACCACTTTTGAGTCTGGTGAAAACTGGGAGTTACAGTGTAATAAAATTTTGGATTCGGGGCACGAGGTTTTGGTGTTGGCGGTGGATATTTTTACTTTGCCGAGGGCGCTATGAGCTCACACCCGAAGCTAGAGCAAGCTCTTCCTTGAGGGCTACCCGGCGAGTCTTGGGATACTGCTCGTTGTAGACTTTGGAGAAAGACTGCCGCAACCATTGCCCTGAAAGCTCTTTGCGGGGCACGCTACAAGCTCATACCCATAAAGAGGGGCAGACCCTCCATGAGGGCTCGACGGCGTGTCTTGGCAGGCCTTACCCAATTCTGGCCCGGCATTCTTCCAAATACACGAACGAAGACAGTGCCTCAGCCGTACACCTTCCCATACAAGCCAATAATCTCTTCAGCATTGGGAATCCGCGGATTATTCGCCGGTGAACCCGAAGCCAGCGCCTGTTCCGCCATAGTTGCCAGCGAATCATTCCACGTCTGCTCATCGATACCGTAGCCACGGGGACTGGGCACTGCCAGGTCGGCGCTCAACTGCCTCAGGCCATCCACCAACTTATCCAGCGCCACAGGGTCACTATCGGACTCTTGGGCGATTCCCATATAGCGTGCACAATGGGCATAGCGCTGGGGAGCGTGTTGCACCGACCAGGCCGTGACTTCAGGCAGCAACATAGCATTACTGAGACCATGGGGAACATGAAACAGAGCGCCAATGGGCCTGCTCATACCGTGAATAAGCGTCACCGATGAGTTAGCGAATGCCATGCCGGCCTGCGTCGCTGCCAGCATCATGGCGGCTCTGGCTTCAATATTATCGGGCTGATCGCAGGCGGTGCGAATATTGGTATAGATACTGTGCATGGCGGTCAGTGCCACGCTGTCTGTGAAAGAGTTTGCCTTGCGGCTCACGTAGGCTTCCAGGGCGTGACACAGGCTGTCAATGCCGGTATCTGCGGTTAGGCGATAGGGCATCGTGAGCGTCCACTCGTAATCCACCAGTGCCGCAACCGGCATTAGCCCAAGGCCCATGCAGAGCATTTTCTCTCGGCTGCCAGTGTCTGTTATAACGGCCACGCTGGTGACTTCTGCCCCTGTTCCCGCAGTGGTGGGAACAGCAATAATAGGAAGCCCCCTGTCAATCTTGTGGGGTACTTTGTAATCGCGCATTGCTCCGTCCAGCGAAGCCATCACGGCCACAGCTTTCGCTGTGTCCATAGAGCTGCCACCACCCAGGCCAATCACGCAGTCGTAGTCGCCAGCGTGCAGTACCGTCATAGCCTCATCGATACTATCAGTCGTGGGGTCTGGTACGCAGCTACCAAACAATCCGTGGGCAAAGCTCGCTTCATCCAGCTGCTGTTCCAGATTCGCGCTATAACCCGCTTGCACCATGAAACTATCGGTGACAATGAGGGGTTTACTCAGGCCGAGCTCGCGCAGGGTGGCTACCAGCGTTTTGCTGGCACCGGCACCCACGTGTAATATGCGGGGCAGATTAATGTTGGCGATCATTCCCGCAGCCATAACTCAGCTCTTTACTTCGATAAGGTGGATTTCGAACACCAATGCCGTGTTGGGGGGAATGGAGTCGCCAGCACCCTGCTCGCCATAGGCCAGCACAGGTGGGCAGGCAATACGCCACTTGTCACCCGCAGACATCAGCAACAGGGCCTCTGTCCACGCGGGTATAACCTGGGTGACGCCGAACTCGGCCGGCTCACCACGTTCCACAGAACTGTCAAAAACGGTGCCATCAACCAGGGTGCCATGATAGTGAGTAACAACTGTAGATTGGGCTGTGGGCTTATCGCCGCTGCCCGATTCCAGCACTTCGTACTGCAGGCCACTCTCTGTGGTGGTGACCTCATCACGTGCCGCGTTAGCCTCTAAAAACTGCTCCGCCAGAGCCTGTCGCTTGCCATCGACTTCTGCCGCAACCGCTTTCTGCTTGGCCTGAATTGCTTCATACGCAGGGTTCATCTGCTCAGAAGTGAGCGCAGCCTGCTGGTGCTTGAACTGATGTGTAATACCCGCCAATACAGCGTCCAGGTCCATGCCTTCAAAGTGATTGCGTCGTAGTTGGTCGCCAAACTGCAGGCCAAAGCCGTAGCTGACTATCTGCTCATCGGTGCTTAATTCTACTTCTGGTTGTAATGCCATGGTGATTTTCCGTTATGCTAGGTTCAAAGAAGGGGCGCACTTTAGCACAAAGATCGCAAAACGAGAGCCCATCAGCCTGCCGAAGATGACTAAAATGGACAAAATTATAGACGATATCCTGATGTTCTGGTTTGGCCCGCTGGACGATCAGGGTTTGAGCAAAGCCGAGCAACACGGGCTGTGGTTTAAATCCAGTCAAAGCACTGATGAAAAAATTAGAGCGCTGTTTGGGAGCACAGTAGACAAGGCGATCAGGGGGGAACTGGGCAGCTGGGCCAGTTCCGAACGCGGCCTCATAGCCTTAATACTGCTTCTGGATCAATTCACCCGAAATATTTATCGAGGCACTCCCGAGGCGTTCTCAGGGGATTCAAGTGCCCTGGCGCTGGCACAAACATCCATCGCAGAAAATCGCCATCTGAAGATGCCGTTCATCCACCGGGTTTTTCTCTACCTACCTCTGGAGCACAGCGAAACCCCAGAAGACCAGAATCACTGTGTGGCTTTGTTCGAGGAAATGACTGTAGCCACGGGGCTGGAGCAGATGACTGGCTTCACCCGCTTCGCGGTAGCGCACCGCGATGTCATCGCGCAATTTGGGCGGTTTCCGCACCGCAACCCGATTCTCGGCAGGTCATCCACTGCCGCAGAAGAAGCCTACATGGCAACTCACGGCGGGTTTTAACGTCGGGTAGACACACACTGAAGCTGGTAACGGTTCTCGGTCATCTCTGCCTGCCACACTTCAAATCTACCGCGATCCAGATCATCGTAGGCCTGAATAATTGAATCGTTAACCTGGGGGTAGGCCACCGCGTCCCAGGGGCATTCATCGCGCGAGAAAAAGCCGCAGGCCTGCGACTCGACACCCGGGATAAAATCGGGCCGCGTCACACTGCCGCGAAATGCCACATAAACCTGGTTGATGAAGGTGATGGTGCCGGTCATATATAACTGTAACTGTTGCGCGGGAATGTCGACCCCGGACTCCTCCCGCAACTCCCGCGCAGCACCCTCAGCCAGGGTCTCGTTATTTTCCAGAAAGCCACCAGGAATAGCCCACAAGTCCCGCTGTGGTTGTAAGTCGCGCTGCACCCACAGCAGTTTTTTCTGATAGGCAATAAAAGCGGTCACCACAATTCTGGGGTGATCGTAGTGGCGCGTGTGGCAACTTTCACAATAGCGGTGATTGCGCGGCTCACCCGCCACAACGTGAAATTGCAGCAAAGCACCGCCGCAGTCCGGGCAGAAATTTAATTGCGTCATAGTCCCAGTATACGTCAAAGCATGAGGCCCGCCGCAGTGGATTGCACTCACAGGGCTACCCAATTAAACCAGTCCCCTATACTATTTGCCCTCCCTCGGAGAGACGTTTATGGCACAGCAGGATTTCACAGTACAACTTCTTTTAACCGGCAACGAGATTATGTCCGGTGACACGGTCGACTCCAATTCTGCCTTTATCGCCAGGCGCCTGCAGGAGCTCGCCTTGAGCGTGTTTCGCAAGGTGACTGTGGGAGACGACGTCGCGCTACTGCAACACGAATTGTCGGCAATGGCAGAAAATGCCGACCTGGTTATCGTCAACGGGGGTCTTGGGCCCACCATTGATGACCTCACCGCACAGGTAGTAGCAGCCGTGGCGGATGTGCCGCTGACGCAACACCCCGACGCGGTCGCTCACCTGGAGAGCTGGTGCGCCAAGCGCAACGCACCACTCAATGCCGCCAATATGAAGCAGGCCATGCTGCCTGCCGGCGCCAGCATTATCGCCAACCCGGTGGGCAGTGCAGTGGGCTTTGAAGTCACCGTTAAGGGCTGCCGCGTTGTGTGCACTCCAGGTGTGCCCAGTGAAATGTTTGCCATGATGGATGACATCGTAGACAGCCTGGCCGAACAGCTACATCGGCCCTCAGGCGTCAATATTGTGCGCCTGCAGACCTTCGGCATTGGCGAGTCCACCGCGCAACAGCTCATTGCCGATAATATTTCCGATTGGCCAGAGGATGTGGAGCTGGGGTTTCGGGCCGGTGCGCCGCAAATGGAAGTAAAGCTCACCATTAACTCGACCACCGCTGCAGCCGCACAGCAGCGCTGCAAAGCGCAATTACTGGATCTTTTGGGCTATCACGTCATTGGTGAGGGCGATATGCAATTGGCCCAGCGGGTGCTGGAGTTACTGCGTGAACGAGGCTCTACGCTAACTACCGCTGAATCCTGCACCGGGGGACTTATCGCCAGCATGCTGACCAGGATCGCGGGGGCATCCGAGGGTTTTCACGCGGGCTTTGTCACCTACCACAACGCCATAAAACACTCGGTGCTGGGCGTCAACGAGGCATCACTGGAAGAAGAAGGCGCAGTGAGCGAGACTGTGGTTAGGCAAATGGCCCTGGGAGCTATGGAAAAATCCGGCGCGGAATATGCCATTGCCGTATCGGGTATCGCCGGGCCCGACGGCGGCTCGGATGACAAGCCGGTTGGCACAGTGTGGCTGGCATGGGGAACAGCAGAAAGCGTGAAGACCCGCTGCCTGTGCTGGCCTGTGGAGCGCAGTTTGTTTCAAACAATGGTCGCGGCGGCAGGTCTGGATATGATTCGTCGCACCTTGTTGGGTACAGATGAGGAACCGAGGTACTTCGCTCAGCGACGAGCCTAAAACGCCTCTCTCATACAGCTGTTGTCATTACTTACTATCGGTGCGCCGCTAATGCCAACCAGGCGGGGCGAAGCTTCGTGCCCGCCTGGCGGCCCGTCGAAATCAGGCCTATGAGTAAACCGGAAAGCGCGAGCAAATCTCCAGAACCTTCGCTTTCACCTCGGCGATGACCTGTTCGGACGTGCCGTTTTCCAAAGATTCGAGAACGTCACACATCCAACCGGTAAGCTCCACGGTTTCTGCTTCTTTAAAGCCTCGAGTGGTAATAGCCGGTGTGCCAACACGCAGCCCGGAGGTTACAAAGGGCGAACGGGGGTCGTTGGGAACGGCATTTTTGTTAACCGTGATATAGGCTGCGCCCAGTGCCGCATCGGCATCGGTACCGGTGTATTCCTTACCGATTAAATCGACCAGCATAAGATGGTTCTCGGTGCCGCCCGATACGATTTTGATACCCCTTTCAAGAAAAGTAGCAGCCATGGCTTTGGCGTTCGCAACGACCTGCTTTTGATAGATAACAAACTCTTCGCTCGCCGCTTCCTTGAAGCTGATGGCCTTGGCGGCAATCACGTGCATCAGGGGGCCACCCTGACCACCAGGGAAAACAGCTGAGTTAAATTTCTTTTCCAACTCTGCATTGGCTTTGGCCAGGATAAGCCCGCCACGGGGACCGCGCAGGGTTTTGTGCGTGGTGGTAGTGACAACGTCGGCATAGGGCACAGGGTTGGGATAGACACCCGCCGCAATCAGGCCCGCCACATGGGCCATGTCGACCATCAAATAGGCACCGACTTTGTCGGCAATTTCGCGAAAGCGTGCCCAGTCCATAATCTGGGAATAAGCCGAGAAGCCCGCCACGATCATTTTCGGCTTGTGCTCCAGAGCCAGCGCCTCAACCTGATCGTAGTCGACTTCGCCGGTTTCAGCATTGAGGCCATACTGGACAGCGTTATACATTTTGCCGGAGAAGTTGGGCTTGGCGCCGTGCGTGAGGTGACCACCATCGGCAAGACTCATGCCCAGAACGGTGTCGCCGGGGACGCAAAGTGCAAGATAAACTGCAGAGTTTGCCTGGGAACCGGAGTGCGGCTGAACATTGGCATAGTCGGCACCAAACAGGGCCTTGGCGCGGTCAATGGCCAGCGCTTCGGCCTTGTCCACATATTCGCAGCCGCCGTAATAACGCTTGCCCGGGTAACCCTCGGCATATTTGTTGGTAAGAGCAGTACCCTGAGCCTGCATTACCCGGGGACTGGTATAGTTTTCCGAGGCAATCAGTTCGATGTGCTCTTCCTGGCGCACATTTTCCTGTTGAATGGCAGACCAGATTTCGTCGTCAAAACCTTCTATTGTCATATTGCTATCAAACATCGCATTCCCCTCAGGTGTGGCTGAATAAATCGGCTTGTTGCGAGCCTTCGAAAGCCGCGCATTCTACCCTAAAACGAGCTCGGGATATAAGAGCGAAACGCCCCTGCTTAATTAAAATTCCGCGCTCTTTTTCCACGCGCTTTTCTGATACAGTCTGCAGCTCGATTATTTGGCTATGAGCAGGGCAGAAAATGGCGCAATACGTATACACAATGAACCGTGTCGGCAAGGTTGTGCCGCCTAAGAAGAAAATTCTGGAAGACATTTCCCTATCTTTTTTCCCGGGCGCAAAAATTGGTGTTCTGGGCCTCAATGGCTCGGGCAAATCCACCCTGTTGCGTATTATGGCGGGAATAGACACCGATATTCTGGGCGAAGCGAGGCCGCAGGCCGGTATTAACATCGGTTACCTGCCGCAGGAACCGCAGCTGAACGAAGACAAAGATGTGCGCGGCAATGTAGAGGAAGGCGTGCAGGAGGCCAAAGATGCCCTGGCTGGCCTGGAGAAAGTCTATGCCGATTACGCCGAACCCGACGCCGACTTTGATGCGCTGGCGAAAGAGCAGGCGAGGCTGGAAGACATCATTCACACCACCGATGCGCACAACCTCGATCACAAGCTGGAAGTGGCCGCAGACGCCCTACACCTGCCCCCGTGGGACGCCGACATTAGCACTCTGTCCGGTGGCGAACGCCGCCGTGTGGCACTGTGTCGCCTGCTGCTGTCAAACCCCGACATGCTTTTGCTGGACGAACCCACCAACCATCTGGACGCCGAAAGTGTGGCCTGGCTGGAACGCTTCCTGCACGACTTTAGCGGCACCGTGGTAGCCATTACCCACGACCGCTACTTCCTGGACAATGCCGCAGGCTGGATTCTGGAACTGGACAGGGGCCGCGGCATCCCCTACGAGGGCAACTACTCCACCTGGCTGGAAGCCAAAGAGGCCAGACTGGGGCAAGAGAAGCGGCAGGAGGCGTCCCACCAGAAAACCATCAAAGCCGAACTGGAATGGGTGCGCAGTAACCCCAAGGGCAGGCAAGCGAAGAGCAAGGCACGATTAGCACGCTTTGAAGATCTGCAGTCACAAGAATTTCAGCGTCGCAATGAAACCAATGAAATCTATATCCCACCGGGGCCAAGGCTGGGAGATAAGGTTATCGAGGTTAATAATCTGGGCAAGAGCTTCGGCGACCGGGTCATTTTTGAAGGCTTGAGTTTCAGCGTACCCAAAGGCAGTATCGTCGGTATTATCGGTGCCAACGGCCGCGGTAAATCCACTCTTTTCAGAATTCTCAGCGGAGAGGAACAGCCCGACAGTGGCGAAGTCGAGATTGGCGAGAGCGTGCAAATCGCCCACGTGGACCAGTCCCGCGATGCACTCGATGGCGACAAAACAGTATGGGAGGCGATATCAGGCGGACATGACATGATGCGCATCGGCAATTACGAGGTGGCCTCGCGCTCCTACGCGGGGCGCTTCAATTTCAAAGGTTCCGACCAACAAAAGCTGGTTAAGGATTTATCCGGTGGCGAGCGCAACCGCCTGCATCTGGCCACTTTGCTAAAGCAGGGCGCCAACGTGATACTGCTGGATGAGCCCACCAACGATCTGGACGTAGAGACTCTGCGCGCGTTGGAAGAAGCCGTGCTTGCCTTCCCTGGTAGCGCCCTGGTGATCTCGCATGACCGCTGGTTTCTGGACCGTATTGCCACGCACATACTCGCCTATGAAGACGATGGCGGTATTGTTTTTCACGAAGGTAATTTCAGTGATTACGAGCAGGATCGCAGAGCGCGGTTGGGCGCAAGCGCCGACCAACCTCATCGTGTAACTTACAGAAAACTGAAGTAAATTTTTGAGTCGCCGCCGCAAAAGGCGCTATAGTAAGAAAGCAGCGGTTACAAACCAGAGTTTTAGAGAAGAGTCCTATTATGTCCGATAAGCGTGCTGACCAACGTCAATTCACCCGGGTAGCACTGGATGTGCCTGTAGATGTAATACAGGGAGGTAGTGTGTGGCACCAGCGCCTAATCGACATATCGCTGTCCGGCGTTGCCACCGATCAGCCCGACATTTGGGACGCCCAGTACAATGAGCCCTTCACCCTGGTTATTCACTTGGAAGACACCGAAAACCTTGAGTTACATGCGTATTTACAGCATGTAGAGAACAGCAGATTGGGCTTTGCCGTACAACACGTGGATAAAACCAATATCGAACCGCTGCGCATGCTGCTGGAAGCACGCATCGGCAATTACGAATTACTAGCCGAAGAGCTGAGCCGTTTGGACGACTGATCTACTCCAGCGCTGCCAGCGCCTCGCCCAATTTAGACACCGGAATAACCTCCATTCCCGCAATCGGACCTTTGGGTGCATTGCCTTTTGGCACGATAGCCCGCTTAAAACCATGTTTGGCGGCCTCCGACAAACGCTCCTGCCCGCTGGGAACCGGACGTATCTCTCCAGCCAAACCCACCTCGCCGAAAATGACCATATCCCTGGGCAATTTCCGGTCGCGAAAGCTCGAAACAATCGCCATCAGCAGAGCGAGATCAGCGCTGGTCTCCAGCACTTTAACCCCACCCACAACGTTGGCGAACACATCCTGATCTCCCACCTGCAAGCCACCGTGGCGGTGTAGCACCGCCAATAGCATAGCCAGCCGATTTTGCTCCAGACCCACCGCCACCCTGCGCGGGTTACCCAATTGGGAGTCATCTACCAGTGCCTGAATTTCTACCAGCAGTGGGCGCGTGCCCTCCCACACCACCATCACCACACTGCCTGAAGCGGGCTCATTGCTGCGATCGAGGAAAATTGCCGAGGGGTTTTTAACCTGGCGCATGCCCTCGTCGGTCATGGCAAACACGCCCAGTTCATTGACCGCACCAAAGCGGTTTTTTTGCCCACGCAGCGTGCGAAATCGAGAATCATCGGTGCTTTCAAGTAAGATAGAGCAATCGATAATATGCTCCAACACCTTGGGGCCTGCCAGCGATCCATCTTTAGTCACATGCCCCACCAAAAACAAAACCGTGCCCGTTTGCTTGGCAAAGCGAGTCAGATAAGCGGCACATTCGCGCACCTGCGACACCCCACCGGGGGCCGAGGCTAACTCATCGGAGTGCACCACCTGAATAGAATCTACCACCAGTACCTTGGGTTTGAATTCATTCGCCGCAGCCACGATCGCTTCCACATTGGTTTCAGCCATAAGGCGCAATTTGTCGGTGGGCAACTTCAGGCGTTTGGCGCGCATGGCAATTTGCTGCAAAGATTCCTCGCCAGTGATGTACAAGGCTTCCATATGGGCAGCCAGATGACACATAGTCTGTAACAGTAACGTGCTCTTGCCTGCCCCGGGATGCCCACCCACTAAAACGGCAGAACCCGGAACCAGCCCACCCCCCAAAACCCGGTCGAACTCTTCTGTTCCACTGGGAATTCTGGGCAGGTCCTGTAGATCAATATCTCCAATGACTGTTGCTTGCGCCAACGCACCGGCAAAGCCAGCTCGACTGGCACTGGCACTGGCACTACTGCTAGCACCTACCCTCCCGGAACCCTTCGCGGGTCCCAGACGAATCTCTACCAGCGTATTCCAGGCGCTGCAGTCGTGGCACTGGCCCTGCCACTTGGCATAATCTGAGCCACAGTCATTGCAAACATATGCTGTTTTACTTTTTGCCATTAACTCAATCGACCTTGAATAAAAGAAATTTAACGCTCGAGCTGTATGTCATCGAACAAGCTCGGTATCCTATCAGACTTAGCACCTATACACCGGAACACCCATGCCCAACTCCTCACTTATTCCCGAACGCCAGCTGGTATTTTCACCCGCGCTTGCGTCTACCATTGGGCTTGAGGAGGCTATATTTTTGCAGCATTTGGGCGAATTGTTTAAGCACCATGAGCCCCAGATACAAAATAGTTTTGCCTGGCTCTCTATAGAGCGGGGCCAACTCGAACGGGCCCTACCCTTCTGGAGCCCAATCGATTTACATCGCATCAGCCGCGCCTTGGTAGATAAGGGCATACTGCTGATTAACTCCCCGCCTTTGCACAGCGCCGAGCATTTTGTGTTTGCCCTGAATGAGTCAGCCAGAACAAAAGAACCCGCTGCGGTGCCAGCCGCACCCATTGATTACGCACAGACAACCAGCGCTACGCCGGTTCCGCGCCGTTCGGCCGGACTACTGCCCGCTCACTGGTCGCCCAGTGAGGACTTACTCACACTGCTCACCATGAACCACACCATACCGCGACAGTTCGCCCTGGACCAACTGGAAGATTTCATCTTTTATTGGCGTGAACGCGGTGAAACCAACCACGCCTGGGAAAACAAATTTCGCCAACACGTGCGCGCCCAATGGCGGCGACAGGAACAGAACCAATCCGAGGCATTTCGCGTCAAACAACCAACTGTACTGGACAACAAATGGCGCCCCAGCCTGGACGCTTTGGAAATTCTGGAGCGCAACGAGGTTGATCAGGACTTCCTCGAACAGGCCATCCCGGAATTTATCCTATACTGGCGCGAACGCGGTACCAATCCCAAAGACCTGAATTCCAAGTTCATCCAGCACATACGTATCCAGTGGGCTAAATATACATCAGCCATGGAGCACAGCACCGAACCCAAGCGTATTACCGAACAATGGTATCCGCCTGAAGATGTGATGGATATTCTCAATATGTCGCACATAGACGCGGACTTTGCCCGCTCGATGATTCCCGAGTTCATTGTCTACTGGCGTGACAGCAATCAAGCCCACACCTCGTGGAATACAAAATTCATACAACATGTAAAATACAACTGGGCCAAGCGCCACCAGCTTGATCAAACAGGACAGAGCAATGCCGGACAGCAAGGATCTAATCCAACAGGTCGCACAAGAGATAGAAGCCTCCAGGACGACCTCAGCGACACCTCCTGGGCGCAGTGAAACACGCAGCGCGGCTGCCACCGAACAATACGTAGACGCCATCAATCAGGTGTTTGCGTTGTTCAGGCTCAACTATCACAACCAGTATTTTGCCGCTTACCAGGACAACAGCCAAATTCAGCAGGTAAAAAAGTTGTGGCTAGAATCTCTGTCGAACTACCCGGTGGAGCAGATTCTGCGCGGTGCCAAGCACGCCATCGAGAACAACGAATACCTACCCACTCTCAACAGTATGCACGAGTGCTGCCAGCAGGGGCTGGCCAAATACGGCCTCCCGGATGCTCACGATGCCTATTTGGAAGCATGCCAAGCCCCCTCACCCAAGTCAGCCCAGAAATGGAGCCACCCGGCGGTTTATCTTGCCGGGCGGGATAGCGACTGGTTTTTTCTCGAGAGCAGTATCGAACGCATCAGTTGGCCTCGATTTCGCGACCACTACCAACAGTATTGCGCGCGGGTAATTAGCGGTGAGGATCTGGATATTCCGGAGCCGGCTGCGTTGGAGCAGAAACACAGTCGGGTGCTATCTAAAGATGAGCAGTTGTCTGAGTTGCATAAGTTGCGGGAAGAGACTGGGTTGTAGAGTACTCGGGCTTGGGTTGAAATTAAGCCGCAACCCACCCCCTCCGATCCCTTTCAGGGGGACGCAAAAGACGCATCCATGCGGGCTCGCAGCGGGCGTCCTGCCCGCTGACGCCCCCTGAAAGGGATCGGAGGGGGTAGATTGCTCGGTTCAATTTCAGGTTTCAGCAATGCGTGCTTCATTACACAAGACTCTTGAAAGCTGTACTGGCTGACTGATAGTTCCTGGGATTCAAGCACTAAACGTGCGGGTACCTACCTATTGGAACCATCAGCGGGTAATTGATTGTACAAACTACTGCGGGCCTAGAGCGTATGGACGCCTTCTATCCAGAAACATCAGCTGGAGATCGAATAATTTCCGCGATGCAAGCCCCGTGTGTGCGGGTGTCTGCTTCGAAGAGTTTCAGCGGGCTGATCGAATAATTCCGGCTATGCAGCTGCGAGTGTGTGGTTATCTGCTTCTCAGGACCGTCAGCGGGCAGGACGCCCGCTGGGAGCCCCGCATGGAGGGCCTGCCCCGCTTTATGGGTATGCGTCTTTTGGCGTGTCCTGAGAAGCAGATAACCACATGCTCGGGGCGGGCACATCCCAAAAATTCCAGAACAACGCATAGATCTACTGCTCGTAAGAACCCCGAGCCAAGTTTTCAAACCGCGTAAACTCACCCACAAACGCCAGCCGACAGGTGCCAATAGGACCATTACGCTGCTTACCGATGATGATTTCGGCCACGCCCTTATCCGGCGAATCCTCGTTGTACACCTCATCGCGATAGATAAACATAATGACATCGGCATCCTGCTCGATGGCGCCAGACTCACGCAGATCGGAGTTAATCGGCCGCTTGTTGGGACGACCCTCCAGTGCACGGTTTAGCTGAGACAAAGCGACAACAGGACAACCAAACTCTTTCGCAATCGCTTTGAGAGAGCGCGAAATTTCCGAAATTTCTGCGGTACGGCCTTCAGACGAACCGGCCACCTGCATCAACTGCATATAGTCGAGCATAATCATGCCCAGCTTGCCGTGCTCTCTTGCGACCTTGCGCGCGCGGGAGCGCACCTCGGTTGGGGTCAGCGCGGCGGTATCGTCAATAAAAAGTGGCACGTCTTTCAATTTGGTGACCGCCGTACTCAACTTGGGCCAGTCTTCCTGCTCCAGCTTGCCGTTGCGGATACGGGTTTGGTCGATGCGCCCGATAGAGGACAACATCCTGATAATGAGCTGATCCGCAGGCATCTCCATACTGAAGACCAAGATAGGTTTCTCTTGGCTAATCACCGCAGTCTCTACCAGGTTCATCGCAAAACTGGTTTTACCCATGGAGGGACGGCCGGCGATAATAACCAGGTCGGCGGGCTGCAAGCCCGATGTCATGTCGTTCAGGTCCTTGAAGCCAGTGGTCAAGCCGGTAATATCGCCGTCGGAGTTGAATAGCTCCTCAATGCGATCGACGGCTTTTTGCAGCAGAGGGTTCACATCTTGCGGCCCGCCCGCTTTGGGGCCCTGCTCGGAAATTTGCATGATGAGGCGTTCGGCCTCATTGATAAGCTCACTGCTATTGCGCCCTTCGGGGTTAAATCCGCTTTCGGCAATGTCCTGGGCGACTTCAATCAGGCTGCGAAGGCTGGAACGCTCTCGCACTACCTGCGCGTACGCGCGTAAATTGGAGGCACTGGGCGTGTTGCTGGCCAGTTCGGCGAGATAGGAAAGACCACCGGCGGCGTCCAGCTCTCCATTGGCAGTAAGCTTGTCTGCCACGGTAATGACATCCACTGGCTCACCGGCGTCGGCCAATTGCGCAATCTGCTTGAATATCAGGCGGTGGTTGGGGCGATAAAAGTCACTGGCAGAGACTGCCTCGGCAACCGAGTCCCAACCATCGTTGGACAGCAATAAGCCACCCAGCACAGACTGCTCGGCTTCCGGCGAATGAGGAGACATTTTAATTCGCGCAACATCCCGGTCGTCTGCGTAGGGCAGTTCGGAAATATTGCTAGGAAAATCGGGGTCGGACATCTTTAACTACTGCTTATATTCGGCAACATAGAGTAACCAAATTTGCCCAAATCGCCAATCAAAGAATCGGGGGCGATTGCCCCCGGGTACTCAAAATCAGGTTTTAGCTTTCTGCTATAACGCTCAAGTTAATCGTAGCGGTAACTTTACCGTGGACCTGGATGGCGATTTCGAATTCGCCCAGCTCATGCAGTGCACCTTCGGGAAGGCGAACTTCTGATTTATTAATTTCGCAGCCTGCTGCAGTTACGGCGTCGGCAATGTCGCGTGTACCGATAGAACCAAACAGCTTGCCCTCTTCGCCCGCATTAGCTTCAACGACAATAACGTCGAGTGCATCAATGCTGGCGGCACGTGTTTCGGCAGCAGCAACAGTAGCAGCAGCGGCAGCTTCGAGCTCAGAGCGGCGAGATTCAAAATGGGCGATATTTTCTTTAGTCGCAGACACGGCTTTTCCGTGTGGGATCAGAAAATTACGACCGAAACCGGCTTTAACAGCAACCCGATCACCCAGTCCACCCAGATTGCCAATGTTTTCCAATAATATGACATCCATCTGACTTACCTCTTTTGGGGGAGTTGCCTCCCTTTTCTATAAAAATGTACGTTTGAATGAAGCAATAGCGTTCCGCTTCAAGCAACTGTTTTAATCCTGGCCAACGTCGTCATGTTTAGACCAACGCTGGCGAAATCCTAGCCAACTATCAGCGATTGCGGCAACCACAACAACCAACTTAATCGGGTCAAGCAGCAGCCATATCAGGTAAAACCCGGTCAGCCACATTGTCGATTGCCCGCGTCGATTAGCGCGGGCGTGTACCAATGCCAAACCTGCAAAGCTCAGCGGTACCAATAAAATCGCGGCCCAGGTTCGATACTCTGCTCCCAAAGCGACCAAACCCAGTGCCGGTAACACCAGCGCTGCGGTATAGAACGGGGGCAAATGCAATGCCCTGAACTCTTCACCGAAGCCACCCGGGTTGTACAAAGCCGCTTGCCAATAACGGGCAAGAAGCAGGCAAAGCACAGAGCTAACCGCACTTACCGCACCCAATATTCCCGCAATTTGCAGGGCTGTGGGTGGAACTATCTGCAGAGCCTTCTCGTCGGTCTGGGCCAACTGCTGCTCCAGGTTACCCAGGAACTCGGCGAAAAGCGCCACCAGCTGATCCAATAAGCCGCTGCCAAAGGCCAGTAAAGCCAGGCCTGTCACAACACCGATAACAACACTGCCGAGCACTGTCAGGGACAAGCTCACAGTGCTGCGTAAAATCAGTGCGAGGAACATTGCCCCCACCAACATGGCCAGCGGACCACTGTCGTTCAAATACAACAACAAAAAGCCCGCGGGCAACAATGCCCACATCAATAACCAGGCACCCTCCCCCACACCTTTGCGCAGGGTAACCAGCGCGATTACAGCAGCGCTGATCCAACAAAACATCATACTGCTGGCACCGGCCACTGTAACTAACAGAGCCGGCAACCTACCGCGCATTACATAATTGGCTAAAGCGATCATAGCCCGACCCCGCGCGGCGGACTCTTCTTACTGATGAGAATCCGTGTAAGGCAGCAAAGCAAGGAAGCGCGCGCGCTTCACAGCAGTAGACAGCTGACGCTGGTACTTAGCTTTGGTACCGGTAATACGGCTGGGTACAATCTTGCCGGTTTCGGAAACGTATGCCTTCAGGGTTTCCAGATCTTTGTAGTCAATTTCTTTCACGCCTTCGGCGGTGAAACGACAAAACTTACGGCGACGGAAAAAACGTGCCATGGTGATTCTCCTTTAAAACTCTATATTCGTAACTGGGAGTGAAAACGGTAAGCGCTCTGAAGCACTAGGCCTCAGTAGTGCCTTCCGCTGTGTCAGCAACCACTTCTTCGGTTGCAGCTTCACTTCCTTCCGATGCTGGCTTCGCTTCTGCAGTAGACTCAGTTGTCTGGCGCTGCTCGTAGCGATTCTTGCGCTCGCGATTCTCTTTCTCGGCTTTCATAATGAAAGACTCACCAGAGACGGCATCGTCACGGCGGATCACGAGATTACGAATCACTGCATCGTTGAAACGGAATGTGCTAGTCAGCTCGTCCATCGCTTCGTTAGAAGCTTCAACATTCATCATCACATAGTGTGCTTTATGAATTTTGTTGATGGGATAAGCCAGTTGGCGGCGGCCCCAGTCTTCCATGCGGTGAACACTGCCACCATCTTTCTGGATAGTCTGGGAATAGCGCTCGATCATACCGGGCACTTGTTCGGATTGGTCAGGGTGGACCATAAACACGACTTCGTAATGACGCATATAAAGCTCCTTACGGGTTAATGCTACCCAATATAATGGTGTAGCAAGGAGGATCGGCCGCTTTGAACAGCCGGGCAAATTTTGAGGTGGCGGATTTTACATAGATTCGGGGGGGTACGCAAGCGTTGTGGAGTGCGGGGGAAGTATAGCCGCATTCGCTGTCGTCTGCCCCCAGCAAAGTCCTGCCCAGCACCGACAGCGCCTTACCTTCAACCGAACGACAACTTTCGTAGCCAAAGGCCTACTTCAGTCGCTGCCGAACAATCTCAAACAGGCAAACGCCCGTAGCCACCGAAACATTCAAACTGCTAACCGTCCCCGCCATCGGCAGTTTAATCAGATGATCACAGTGCTCGCGAGTGAGGCGCCGCAGTCCAGCCCCCTCGGCGCCCATTACCAGCGCCACAGAGCCAGCCAGGTCACTGTCATATATAGAGTTTTCGGCTTCTCCCGCCGCGCCATACAGCCACACGCCGCGCTCCTTCATGGCATCGAGGGTGCGAGCAATGTTGGTGACTCTTACGAAGGGGACAATTTCTGCCGCACCGCAGGCCACCTTACGGGCTGTTGGCGTGAGATCAGCGGCGCGATCTTTGGGGACAACTACTGCGGTCACACCGGCGGCCTCAGCACTGCGCATGCAGGCACCTAGATTGTGGGGGTCAGTGACGCCATCGAGAACCAGAATTAAAACGTGGCCCTCGCCTTCATCAATAACACGCAGCAGGTCGGTTTCCGCCCACAGATTGCGCTGGGGCACATCGCCTTGCACCGGGTCATCCAGGGTTTCCGCGATAACCCCCTGATGTTTACCCTTCACCTTCTCATCCAGCAACTTACGAGCTTCTCTAGCGGTAGGCACCCCCTGGTTCTGGGCTAGCTCCATCAGGGAAGCGATACGCTTATCGCCGCGGCCCTGCGCCACCCACAGCCGCTGCACAGATTTGGGGTTTTGTCGCAGCAGACTGTCTACTGCATGGATACCGTAGATATAGTGCATGTATTCCTCAGGACTTGGACTTTGGCTTGGGTCCGGGTTTGCGTTTCTTCCTGCCTTTCTTGGCAGCCGCTGCCTGTTGCTTTCCCAGCTTGGATTTGGCTCCCGGTTTTGTAGCCTTCGGGTCGGCTCCCTTACCTTTGGCTTTGGCTTTACCCCTGCTCTTATCTTTAGGTTTACCTTTAGGTTTAGCCTTCCCCTTCGCCGCCTTGCTTTTATCGGGAGCGTCACTATCGACCAATTCGAGGTCGATTTTCTTGTCATCCAGATCTACTCTGGCAACCTGCACCTGAACACTGCCTCCCAGCTTGAAACTGCGACCGCTACGCTCGCCTGTGAGTCGCTGCTTGGCTGCATCAAAATTATAGTAGTCTCCGGGCAGAGCGCTAATGTGAACAAGGCCTTCTACATAGATATCTTCCAACTCCACAAACAGGCCAAAGCTGGTGACGGCGGCAATAACACCGGGAAACTCATCCCCCACATGCTCCTGCAAGTATTCACACTTCAGCCACGCCATCACATCGCGGGTGGCGTCATCGGCGCGGCGCTCTGTCATAGAGCACTGCTCGCCCTGGGCGACCATATAATGTTCGTTATAGGGGAAGATCATCTCAGCCGGGATGGGCTGCGCTCCATCGGCGCGCAACACCAGGTCGCTTTGTCTAGCGGAGCGCACAACATGTCGGATACCACGATGCACCAGCAAATCCGCGTAGCGACGAATGGGCGAGGTAAAGTGCGCATAGGCACCGTAATGCAGACCGAAGTGTCCCTTGTTTTCCGGCTGGTACACCGCCTGACGCAAAGAGCGCAGCATCATGGTTTGTATAACCGAGGCGTCGTCCCGCTCCTGTATCTGCTGCAGTAAATCCCGGTAGTGCTCAGGTGTTGGCTTATCGCCCCCGCGCAGATCCAACCCCAACTCGCCTAGAAAGCCACGTAAGTTTTCCAGCTTCTCATCGCCTGGCCCCTCGTGCACCCGGTACAAAATAGGCAGCTTACTGGCCTCAAAGAAACTAGCTGCAGCAACGTTCGCACACAGCATACACTCTTCTATCAACTTGTGAGCGTCGTTGCGCACCACGGGTACGATAGCTTCAATTTTGCGCTGTTCGTCGAAGATGATGCGGGTCTCAACCGTTTCAAAATCGATGGCCCCGCGCAGATCCCGCGCTGCGCGCAGCACTTTATACAGCTTGTGCAGACGCTGTAGATCAGGCACACGCTGCTTATCGACATCTGGATGACCACCTTTCTCAAGTACCTCGCCCACCTGCGTGTAGGTGAGCCGGGCATGCGAGTGGATAATGCTCTCGTGGAAGCGATAACTGACCAGTGCCCCAATAGGGCTCAGCTCCATTTCGCAGACCATAGCCAAGCGGTCCACCTTGGGCTTGAGCGAGCAAAGGCCATTCGACAAGGCCTCAGGCAACATGGGTACAACCCGCTCCGGGAAGTACACCGAATTACCACGCATAGAGGCTTCTTCATCTAACGCAGACCCCGGGCGCACATAATGTGAAACATCGGCAATAGCCACCCACAAGTGCCAGCCGCCACCGTTGCGCTGCTCGCAGTACACGGCATCATCGAAGTCGCGTGCATCTTCGCCGTCAATAGTGACAAAGGCCAGCTCGCGCAAATCGATACGATGCTTTTTGTCTTCTTCCAGTGGCTCGGCTTCAAGATGCCCCGCTTCATCAAGCACAGCGTCGGGCCACTCCCAGGGAATACCATGGGAGCGGATAGCTACATCAATTTCCAACCCGGGATCCATATGATCGCCCAGCACCTCAATCACCTTGCCCCGCGCCTGAAAATTACGCACGGGATAATCAGTGATCTTCACGGTCACAATCTGGCCTGAGCGCGCCTCGCCCTTCTCTTTGGGTGGAATGAGAATCTGGTGATTAATTCGGTTATTGTCGGGAACGACAGACCCAATGCCACTCTCCTCCTGATAGCGACCGACAACATTTTCATGCCCCCGGCTCAGCACCTCAATCACTTTGCCCTCTTGCCTGCCGCGTCTGTCGACACCGGTTATCAGCACCAGAACTTCATCGCCATCAAACACAAATTGCATCTGGCGAGCACTAAGGTAGACATCACCCGGCTTCTCTTGCGCCTTTGCCGGGTCAGGTTCGGCCTGCGGTATAGCGAAGCCATAGCCGTCGCGATGCCCCTGCACCTTGGCGCGCAACAGGTTCATCTTATCGACTAGGCCATAAGCATCTCTGCGATTAACCATTAGCTGGCCGTCACGCTCCATCGCTCGCAGGCGTTTGCGCAGCGCCTCGGCCTGATCGTAATCGGCCAAGGAGAGCTTTTCACAGATTTGATTGTGATTGAGGGGCCGGTCAGCTTCGCGCAGCAGTAGCAAGATAGCTTCACGGCTGGGAATGGGGTTTTCGTAACGCTGTGCTTCGCGCTCCGCGTGTGGGTCGGCAATTTTGCCTTTTTTGGCCATAAGAATGGGGCCTTTAAATGTTAGTTGAGCTCAGGAATACCATGTTTGATAAACATGCGCAGTTTATGGGGTATCCAGCGATAAACCGAGAAGTATTTTCCCATACTAATAACGCATTTGGGCTGAATGACTCGCCGTATTCGACCGAAGACACTGAAGCCCAGTTTGGTCAGCGCCTGATTCGATCAAACTCCAGACTTTGACTTGCCGATACCGCTACGAGCGGTAGGTGTTATTAAGCAGCCCCATTTTAGCCAGTCGAAACTTAACTGACTCCACCAGAACCCCAAAGCCATAGCGTATGACCGGCCAGCCGGCAATTGAAGATGCGTCGGAGGCATAACGAGTGGGGCATGTTACTTCGCCTATATCGAATCCATTGCCTATGATTTGTAGCAACATCTGGTTATCAAATATAAAGTCGTCAGAGTTTTCCTCCAGATTGAGTCTGTTGAGCAGTCGAGCAGAAAATGCCCTGTATCCAGTGTGATACTCCGATAGTTTGTAGCCAGCCAGGACATTTTGAATAAAAGTCAGGCATCGGTTTGCCACGTACTTGTGTATCGGCATACCGCCCTTAAGCGCGCCTGCCCCCAAAATTCTCGAGCCGAGTACGCAGTCAAATACATCCTCGGCAATGAGCGACGACATTGCGCGAATGAGCTTGGGTGTGTACTGATAGTCAGGGTGAACCATGATGACTATATCCGCCCCCAGTGCTAACGCCTCGCGATAACAGGTTTTTTGGTTTCCGCCGTAGCCCTTGTTGCTGTCGTGGACAATCACGTGGTGAACGCCCAGTCTTTGCGCCTCTTCCGAAGTATTATCGGAGCTGGCGTCATCAACCAGTATCACCTCATCAACGATATCCAAAGGTATCTCCCGGAACGTTTGCTCCAGGGTTAGGGCGGCGTTGTACGCGGGCATAACGATAACGAGCTTTTTTCCCTTAATCATGGCACCTCCTGAAACGTGCGACCATTTCCACCGTACTACCCCGCCCCAGAAGAGCACTCACAACCATTTCCATTAGGGCCAGTGGTGTTAACAGGGCCACTAAGGTTAACCACCCCAGAGTCCTGAGTCTTCGCTTACTGTGCGCCTGCCCCGACTTTTTAAGCAGATAATACAGTTCGTTCAAATGGCCTGGGGCCAAGCGGTTCAAACTGCTTTGAATAAAACCATAGGTGCTCTGCAATGGATCCAGGTAGTTTTTGTATTCTACTTGAAAGCCGTGTCTTTCCAGAGCTTGTGTCAGCCACGTCGGCTCGATATGCAGCAGGTGTCGCGGCAAATCGAGATGAAACCAATGTTGATTGAACAAATGCCGCTGAAAGCTTGAAAAGTTCGGTACGCTAATCACCAAAATACCATCGTCGTGCATATGCGCTGCAAGAGCAGCCAGAGTGCTTTCCGGTTCTTCCACATGCTCGAACACGTGCCAGAGAATAGCAATATCAAACTTTCTATCGTTGTATTTAGCGTCCGACAGATCGCCAGCTTCAATAAAATCCGAAGTCAGGGCGTCAAGGGGAAATTCGGGACGCTCAAGCCCCAGAACATCGGCTCCCAGATTTCTGAAAGCACTCAGCAGTACGCCTCGACCACATCCTATATCCAGCACTGATGCAACTTTTTGGGCTGGTTGCTGGCTACGCCATTGACGCAACAGTCGACCTGCAGTGCGCCGCGCCAGACGTGATACTGCCCACTCAATCGCAGGCACAAATTTATCCTGACCGCCGCCATAATACTGTGTGTCATAGGATGCCGCTACGGCTGCCGCGCTGGCACCACTTGTAACCACTAATCCACAACCCTTGCAGCGACACACGTTAAAGGTTTCGCCCGTGCCCATGGTGCTGGAGTCGAAAGCCGGCGCGGGGAAAAGAATACTGAGCTCCATCGAACCACAATTTGAACAGATATCCGCCATCTCACGTACCGCCAGGGTTAGTGGATGGCTGGAACAGAATGATTTTTTTAGCAAAATAGTTGAATAAGGTCACGACCACACTCGCTGCTATCTTCGCTGTTAAATAGTGCATTTCCCCCATGCCTACAATGATAAACATAAGCAATTCAGTCAGCCCAAGGCCTGCCAGAACGATGCTGTTGAATATGACAAACTCAAGCGTTGTTCTTTTCTGAAATCGGCGATAGCTGAAAACCCAATGAACATTTAGAAAATAGGACACGATCAATCCCACAAAGTATCCCCAAACATTGGATAGCAGGTAATGCACAGAGAAGTACTCTGTTAATACATAAAGCACGAGAATATCGCAAAGAAAAGCCAGTGCTCCCGCCACGACATAGCGCATCAACTCTCCTTTTATCATGGTGACTTCTCTTCTAACTTTCTTTGGTAACGCTCAATATTTTTAGCCGCATTGTAGAGATTGGGGTCAACTGAGAGAGCTTCATTAAAAACATCAAGAGCGAGCGCGTAGTTGCCCTGCTCGGCAATCGCGATACCAAGATTGTTCAGGATGGTCGCCGATGGCTCTCCATACTTCGCGGCAACTCGATAAGTGTCCTCGGCTTTCTTGAACTTTCCACGGGCCAATGCAATATCGGCAACGGCTTTGTAACCGAGTGGTTCATGCGGTTTTATCTGGATACTCGCATGCGCGTGCTGTTCTGCCATCACC
Organism: Halieaceae bacterium; assembly: GCA_016744355.1. GTDB lineage: Bacteria > Pseudomonadota > Gammaproteobacteria > Pseudomonadales > Halieaceae > JBALVT01. The sequence goes on along the minus strand of JADGEN010000017.1, from coordinate 4,030 downwards.
CATTTTCTCTCAGCACTATAACCCTGGGCCAATGCAATATGTGTGGCGTAACTTGGGCCGCTAACCCGAAGTACCTGCTGGAAGAGCGTGTTACGGTTTGACCAATTTCCGACCTGCCAGAAGCACAGAACAGAAAACACAACAATGATCAGTGCGCTGCAAAAATTGCTGACACGAAACCCGGCGTGCGCCTTACTAGGGAACAATGTGGCACCTGCCAGCAACAAGCCTACAGAGGGTAGATACATGTACCGATCAGCATGCGCCTGCCCGCCAACCTGCAATATTCCGATAACCGGCAGTAACATGACCAAATACCAGCAGTAACCGGCAAACACCAAAGGCTTTCTGCGTAGAACCTTCAAGGAAAGCAGCGCAATTGCGACCAATGCTGTAGCTGCGATAACGACAGATGTGACCGGCGGGCTTGAGCTATAAACCGGATAGAAGGCTGAGAGACCTATAGGGATGACGAACTGCTTCAGGTAGATTCCATATGCCACGACGGCTCCGAGCAGTCGGTTCCCCAGCGATAACACTTCTATATCTACTACCGCGCCTCCTTCATGCTGCGCAACAATTGTGGTAACGCCGAGGGCGAAGGAAAACAGTAACAATGGAAATTTGTTGATTGCTGACCTGATGAAGAGTCGCACTGTCACAAACAAGTTAAAGGTTGTCGTAGTGCGTTCGTAATAGAATAAATCCAGAATTATTAGTACAACGGGAAACGTTACAGCCATGGGTTTCGACAACAGCGCTAGAGCATGCATCAGAACCACTAACTGATAGCGGGAGGCACTACGCTTTTCGCGATACCAGTCATAGGCCAATATTCCGGACAGAAAGAAAAATGCGCATAACAGGTCTTTTCGCTCGGCAATCCAGGCAACGGATTCTACATGTAGCGGATGCACCAGAAACAGCAAAGAAAAAATAGCCGCTGCTGCCCAGTATTTACATAGACGCAACAGAATCAGATAGACCAGTAAGCTGTTTAATAAATGAAGGGCCGCACTATGCAGATGCGCAAACCCCGGATCGGTTCCCGCCAGACTGACATCCAGCATGTGCGAGATCCAGGTGAGAGGGTGCCAGTTGCTCATATAAAAACTGCTGAAGGCCCATTTCACGCCTTCCCAGCTCAGGCCATTGCGCACCATAGAATTGTCTACGACATACTCGGTATCATCGAAGTAGACAAAATCAAACGTTGCGGTCTGTGAATAAATAGCCAGGAGCAAGAGAACCTGAACCACAATGACCAGCAGATGCAAGCCAATTCCGGTCTCTAGTGTATTGCCCGTACTGCAATCGGTAGATGGTTTGTTGGCCGGGACCTTCAGGCGCGATTTATTAGCTTTTAAAGTATTTATCATCTACTGAGAAGTTAACTAGAGTTTGCAACGAACGTCCATAAAAAAGTAAAGTTAAAACAATTAGTTAGGATATTATTCAATATCTACAGGCTGGGCTATCAATCAACTGGAAACTATGGAAACATTTACGCCAGTCATCACAATAGAACAGGAAAATGGATTTGAAAGCACTTATTAAACGCATCCCAGTGCTGAACTCTATCGCTAAATACCTCTACTTCACTTTCTTCGAGCCTCGTAACAAATTCAAAGGCTCTGAAGCCTACTGGCGCCAAAGGTATGATACAGGGCGTAACTCAGGAGAAGGCTCCTACCAGCAACTTGCTCAATTCAAGGCCCAGGTGATAAATGACTTTGTTCTCAAGCATGGGATAAAGTCGGTCCTGGAACTGGGGTGCGGTGACGGTAATCAGCTAACTCTCGCGGCTTACCCCCAGTACCTTGGGGTGGATGTTAGCCCCAATGCCCTTGAACGCTGTCGCGAGAGATTCCCAGAGGATGACTCCAAGCAATTTCAACTACTGGGCGATGAACTCTGCCCGGTTGAATTGGGCCTCTCCCTCGATGTTATCTACCACCTGGTGGAAGATAGCGTGTTCGAAGCACACTTGAGCCTGTTATTCGAGTCTGCAACCCGCTTCGTTATTATCTACTCATCCAACACAGATGAGCAGGCTACCTTGCAGGGCTCACACGTGAGGCACAGAAAATTTACAACCTGGGTAGAACAAGAACTATCGGGATGGACGCAGATGGAGCATATTCCAAACAAGTTCCCCTATACTGGCGATGATCGGGTCAGTTCTTTCGCCGATTTTTATATTTTTTCCAAGAATCAGTAGTATTCAGACATACCGGCCGACTGAAGCTATGCACGACCCAGAAAGTAAAGAAATTTAGTAGCGCGCCAGGTCAGCAAAGGCCGCACAGACACGCACTCCAACTCACTCCCCTTTAAGCTGGGTAGAGGACGAAGTGGAGCGAGGCTACCCAACGAAACAGCATGCCACGCCATCTCCAAAAATGAGGTCAGCACAAACAGCGGCCACACAAAAACACGCTCCCGGGCCGGCAATAGTTCATTGATGATGTAGAGACGATTGCGCTCACTTTTACGTCGCCGCTCAAGACTAATACCGTCCGGATTAATTGATTTACCCATATGGTGACGGTACCCAGACTCATCGATGATTCGCACTGGAACACCCTGCGCTCGTGCTTTCAAGCACAGATAAAAATCTTCACATGTATACTCAAAAAACTCAGGATATCCTCCAATTTCAAACCAGAGTTTACGCTCAAGCAATAAACAGGCACCCATGGCGAATGCTACTTTTTGTCGAGGGGACTTACAGTGAAAGGGGGTAAAAAAGATATCCATTCCCATCCCCCGACAACTAAGCTCACCCGTCATGGAATATTCGGTGAGCGAATAAATACTTGCCGGGGCATCTTGGCTTGAACTGTATAAGGCCTCCAATGCCCCTGGCATCAGCTCTACATCATTGTTGAGCAACAGCAACCGGGTTCCTTTGGCCGCCTTAGCCATCCTCTGATTCGACACGCAATAGCCTACGTTATGCTCAGCCAGGATAAATTGCACGTCGGGATAGGCGTCGATCAGTACTTCAATCGCTCCATCAGTCGATGCGTCGTCATGAACAATAATTTCATAGTTCGCGCGGGTATCTTGCTTGTGGATAGACTCAAGGCAGGGGCCCAATATTTCAGCCCCGTTATAGTTGGCGATGCAAATCGATATATCCGGCGACTGCTGCTTGTCGGTCACGTGTTACCCCAAAATCCTCAATTACAGTCGGCGTATCCGACTAAGTTCAACCGCCTCGATCATTTGCACTCAAGAGGAAACTCTCTTTAAGTGCCCTCGAATTCTGCCATCATCTCACTCAACAGCCGTTCATACTTACTCGTCACAATATCCCAATCAAAATGCCGCAGGACATATTCATTGCCATTGCTGGCAGTTTTAGCTGCCCAGTTTTGATCTGACAACATTCGCTCCACAGCAGCTAGAAAAGCATTTGCGTCTCGCACATCAACAATCAACCCTGTTTTCTCGTTCTCGATGACATCTTTTACTGCTGGAACATCACCTACAATAACAGGGCAAGAGCAGCCGAGTGACTCCACTGTAACCAATCCAAGCCCCTCCATATTCCCATCTTCAGCTTCAACAAATGGGAAAACTGCCAGCGATGACTCCTGATACAAAATTTTCAGTTCTGTGTGCGATAGCGCACCCAAAAATGTAACAACTCCCTCAAGCTGCAATTCCTTAACACGCTCAATTAGTCGGCTTTTTTCCGGGCCTGACCCCACGATATTTAGCTGGATATCGGGAAACTTCCTGGTCAATACGGGTAGTATTTCAATTAAGTAGATCAGCCCCTTTTTTGGAACCAAACGCCCGACAAACAACAACTGATTCGACTTTCGATCCCGGTCTCGATTAGACACAAAGACACGACTTAAATCGCTCCCCATCGGGATAACCCGCAAATTCAACGGCGCGCCCCCTACTAGCTCAATAGCTTTTTCAGCCATTGCGGAGCTAACCGTCGTAAGTGCTTCAGAGCGCTTGATAACCCATCGTTTTACAAATGTACTCAGTGGATCACGCAAGCCATATA
>JADGEN010000179.1 GCA_016744355.1 Halieaceae bacterium | reverse complement strand
ACAGTATGCTGCGTAGATTCCTGACCTTTTAGGAATGCAGAAGCCGCTGAGCCATCTAAGCTCAGGGCGCTAACTGGCTGTAATAAGCCGCCAACGCCGCGAACTCTTTCTCACCGAAGGGAGCCACAACCGTTTGCATATGGGGGCTTGCTCGCTCACCACTTTTAAATGCCGTCAGCTGTTGGGCGAGATAGGCAGATTGCTGGCCTGCAAGATTTGGCCACACCGGGGCCGCAGGTTTGCCCTTCATTCCGTGGCAGGACTTACAATAGGCTGACAAGTTTTCGCCCTTAGCGACCAGAGCTGCATCACCATTGGCTGCCGCTTTACCGGGTAGCTGTGAGTAATACGTGGCTATCGTTTGTATATCAGCATCGCTCAGATCTTTTACAAAGGGGTCCATTACCGCATTCTGCCGTATCCCATCTCGAAAGGCCGCCAGCTGTATCGCAAGATAACCGGGCTTCTGCCCAGCCAGGTCTGGCCATAACGAATTATTGGAAACGCCTTCTGCGCCATGACATGAAGCGCATGCTCGGGCTTTGGCCGGGGCTTCTGCAAACACAAAAGTAGATGCAATTAACAACGCGGCAGCAAACGTAAATTTAAGTATTTTCATGGTCACTCTTCTCTTATTGTTTTGCGTCGCCCCGATGGGCAATATCGGCCAGTAGTTTAGAGCGGTACAGCACAACTTCATTGAGTGGATTACGACGCAAGCGCCCTATTTCATCCACTTTATAAGGTTCATAATTTTCAGCCAGACTATCGCCCGAAAACTCTATGAGTATCCAGTTTAAAACCGCGGCGAGCTCTTCGTTGTCCAGCGACGAAGTCGCAGAGCCAGGCACTCTTACCAGGTACTCTCTACCCTCTTCTGTTTGCAGAAATGTACCCACATGCCCCTTCAACCGCGGCACAGAATTTGCACCGCTACCGTCGGGTGTATGGCAACCCTGACAAAACATCTGGTAGTTAAAATGGGCTTTGTCCCAGGCACTTTCATTCGCAGCACATACAGTGCTGAGAAGGAGTGAAAGAACCAGAATCGACGTACGCATCAGTCTTCGAACGCCACGCCCACTACTACCGCTGTAGAGCAGTGATAAACCGCGCTGCTGGTACCAAGGCACCAGTTAACGTCGTTGGTTTTGTCAGATCGATAAGGTGGTCGGTCACCTTCATCCCGTTGACACAGACAGGCACCGCAGGATGACTTGCCGCAGCAATCGTTATAAGAAATTACATAGTTGCGCCCGTCGACAGGATTGCGACAGGTGCCTATCCAGGTAATGGGTGACATCTCTGTGCCCGGTGGGCAGGTGTTGGCACTGCCACCACAGCAACCACACAGGAAACCGTCGATAGCACAATAGCGCCAGTAGTCACAACTGTTGGGATCGCCCTCCTCGGCGGGCTTGCTCGCTGCAGCCGATGCTCTGGCGACAGGCAATAGCGGAATGGCAGCACCACCCACTAACAAGGTCCCCAGGCCTTTCAGCATACCCCTGCGGGACGAGCGCTGAGCCAGTTGTCGGGATTTTTGTTCAAAAAGTGTATCGAGAAATTTCATTGCTTGTCAGCCTCCACAATATGTACGGCGTGCTTTCTATCCATGTAGTCCTGAATTGAAGCCACCTTGCGTTCCTTGGCTTCGAACAGACTCTCCAGATGCTCCCTGGAATTAATGATCCCCATCGAGGCAATCTTGTTTGATTCATCTATCAATACAGCATAGGGCAGTTTAGCCACACCGTAGGTTTTGCCCAGTAGCTCAGACACCACATAGGGAAAATCCTGCAGCCCTTTGCGCTGCGCATAGCCGGTGTGGTCCTGCTCGCCGTCACTGGCCAGTACCACGTTCATCCAGCTCGACTCGGCTTTGGCTGCAGACTTTAGCGCCGGCGTTAGTTCATTGCACACAGGACAATCAGGTGAGAGAAAAAACAATAATTGCGACTTGCCCTCGGATTTACCCACCTCAATCGTTTGTCCATCCAATGTAGCAACTGCCAGTTCAGGGGCCTGGGAGCCCACCGACAAGGCCTGATTCATCATTAGCGCCCCAGCGGGAGCCACGCGTTCATAGAGCACGCCAATCTGTCTGGCCAGGGCCAAATTAACTACCACCATGGCCACAAAGCCAATCCACAAGGCGATGTTCGAAACCACCAAAAGGTCCATACTAATAATCTCCAGCCATCATTTGAGCATTGGCAATCAATTGGTCACTGCAGATATACAGAACCACCATAAACGCAGCGATACCTGCTGCCAGTGTGTAAGAAGAAAATACCGGGGACGATAACTCAGGCAGTAAGCAGGCAGTAGCAGCGAATATCGCACATAGTAAGTTGCGCATAACCAGAGCGGGACTCACCGTTAGCATGGATGCGGGACCCGCACAGCCACAGGCAATATCATCTCTGCCACGCTTTATTTGCACAGCCATCATCGCTGCATAAAACGAAAGTATTAAGGCGGCGAGAAGTAAGCCCGCTGAGCGAGACTGTGGGAGCAACAGCAATGCAGCGACAAACAGTTCTGCACAACCCACAGCCATGACCATTGAGCGACTGACGGCAAGCGAGTCAAAGTAGGAAGACATCAACTCCCGATAGTAGTCACTGGCTTTAAACTTGTGCACTCCTGCGGTAACAAATAACCAGACCAGAAAGAGCGAAAGTCCTATGGCAATTACCTGACTCACAGTGCATCCATTACTTTGCGCCGTGCAACATCAGCGGAGTTTCCTGACCGAAAGCGGTGACGGTACGCAGGAATTCTCCATTGAGAGCGTCATAAACTTCCATGCTCATGTCTATGGGATTGGTCACCATAAGCAGTGGGTTTTTGCCACGACTCACCGCCAGGGATAAACCCCATGCCTGCAGCGCTATACGCGCCACACGCTGCTTCTTAGCCGCATCGAACACCCATACTTCCGGCCCACCGCCCTGATAGCTACCATCCTTCGAATCAGGGTGCATAATCACGTAGAACCGCCCCAGGTCGTCTTTGTCAATCAAGCCAATTCCACCGGGAGCCCACTTCTGCGCCCGATCAGACTCTGGCACCATATTCCAGGGCTCACCTACTTTTGCAACTTTGCCACTCATGTCAACTGGAAAAACCAGACCGGCGATAGTTGGGAAGTATGCCGTGTCACCGATGATCGCTGGTCGCTCGTAAATTGGCGAGTCATCCGAACTGAAGAAAGCATCGGTACGTGTTTGCTTGATCACCGAGCCATCTTTTGCCAGTTCAGTACTTAAAAAACGTCCATCGGCACACAGGGAGCTAAAGCCAAGCTTTCCCGTGGGATAGGTCATCACACAGCCAGGTGTTGGAATTTCATTGATGATCTTGCGCGTATCGAGATCAACCAGCGTCACCGATGTGGCAGGACTGAAGTTGGTAACAGCCAGCAGCCTATCGTTGTCAATCGGCAACATGGTATAGCGCATTGGCATACCCATGAAGCGAATAGGTTCAGGCCACACCACCTCAGCTTTCGGGGTCAGCGTTTCCTGGTCCCAAATAGTGAGTACATCCAGACGGTCACCCCGGGTTCCACGACTATGGAAAGTCTCCATGGCGTAAATCTCTGAACGCTTTGCCGACTGGGTTATGTTACCCATTAAAGAAACATTAAATGTTCCCTTGGTTTGAGCCGGCTGGGTTGTAGCATCGGCATCCAGCACATAGACCTTGCCATCAGACATATGAAAGAAAGACGCGTCGTGCACTAAAAACCAGTGTTCCGGGTAGGTTTTTGGCAGTGTTTCGATAATTCCAGTGGGCTCAATCGGCAGCGGTGGTGGCCGCTCTGCCGATACCGCAAGGTGAGCGAAGGATGTGCCAACAAGCACACCCAGACCGGCAAGTTTAAGAAAATTCAGCATATGCCATCGTCCTGTTATTTTTGATCTGAGTATAGTCTTGTTTTGCCGCCGTTCAAGTCTTGGAAATTTGCAGCGTTTGGATGGAAGTGTACTCTTCCAGACCATAGCGGCCAAACTCCACACCAAAGCCGGACTCTTTCACACCGCCAAAGGGCGCATCGGGCTGAATCATGGCGTGATTATTTACCCAGGCTGTGCCACATTCCAAGCGACTTGCCAGCGTAGTGGCTGCCTCGATATCACTGGACCAGACTGATCCACCCAGGCCGTTGCTACTGTCGTTCGCGCGCTGTAACACCTCTTCAACGTCATTAAACTTCAGTACAGGCAGGATGGGGCCAAAGGGCTCCTCGCTCACCAGACTGACGCTGTCGTCGATGTCCGCCACAATTGTCACTGGGAAAAAGTAGCCGGGAACATCCGGTGCTTCACCACCAGACAGAAACTTGGCGCCGCTATCTTTGGCATCACGCGCCAGTTGGCACACTTTGTCAAACTGAGCTTTGTTTTGCACAGGGCCAAAATCCACTTCACCGCTACCATCGCCGGTAGTCACACTGTTGGCAATAGCCGCCAGTGCCTCACACATATCGTCATAGATATCTTCATGCACATACAAACGCTTTAGTGCGGCACAGGTTTGTCCGTTGTTAATCATTGCCGTTGCAAATATTTTCGGAGCCGCAGCGGCCACGTCGGTGTCGGGAAGTACGATAGCAGCATCATTCCCACCAAGCTCGAGTGTAAGACGCTTTAAATTGCCCGAGGCACTTTGCATGATTTTTTTGCCGGTGGGCGTAGAACCGGTGAAAACAATTTTGCTTATATCAGGATGCGAAGACATCGCCGCGCCCAAGCCACCGTCGCCAGTGACAATATTAAATACGCCGGGAGGCACAACCT
>JADGEN010000178.1 GCA_016744355.1 Halieaceae bacterium | reverse complement strand
TTGTTACCGATGCTATCGGCTTTATCACTATGGTTTTGATCCCCATTCAAGTGATCAAGGACCTTGGTGTTGCGGCCAGTATTGGCGTCGCGGTGATCGTGCTGACTAATCTGGTGTTGCTTCCGGTTCTCATGTCGTACATCGGGGTCAGTAAAAAAGTTTCGCAGGGTTTACCCGCGAGGCGAGAAGGCAACAAAGTGGCCAAATCTGCCTGGGGTCTTATGTCCAACTTTGCCAGCGCTAAGGTGGCACCTGTATCACTGATACTTGCCGCTATTGGTTTCGCAATTGGTATCTATGGCGGGCAGAACCTGCAGATTGGCGACCTTGATCCCGGCGCGCCGGAATTGCACGCTGATTCCCGATACAACCTGGACAATCAGTATATTACCGATAACTACACGACCAGCTCCGACATTATGGTGGTTATGGTCGAGACAGCTCCACAGGAATGTACGCTGTACAAAAATCTGGAGTTAGTGGATAGGTTTACCTGGGAAATGGAGAATGTTCCGGGGGTGAATTCCACCATGGCCGCGACCTATGTCTCCAAGTTAGTGGCAGCCGGTTATAACGAGGGCAACCTCAAGTGGGCCACCATTAATCGCAATCAGCGTCTGCTGGGAACAACCTTCAACCAGATGCCCCCGTCCCTGATGAATACCACGTGCAGTTTACTGCCCGTGGTTTTGTTCCTGAATGATCACAAAGCGGAGACTTTGCAGCGCGTCGTTGATGCCGCCCAGACGTTCGCAGCGAACAATGCTCAAGAAGGCATTCATTTCGCTCTCGCGGCAGGTAATGCCGGTATTGAGGCCGCCACTAATCAGGAAATTGCTGTAGCCCAGACACGCATGATGTTGCTGATCTACGCAGTAGTGTGCTTACTAATATTTGTTAGCTTTGCCTCGTGGCGGGCGGTTCTGTGCATTGTAGTGCCGCTGGCGCTAACTTCCTTCCTGTGTCAGGCGTTGATGGCTTATCTCGGTATTGGCGTCAAGGTTGCGACCCTGCCGGTGATTGCCCTGGGTGTTGGTGTGGGCGTGGACTACGGTATTTACATCTATAGCAAGCTGGCTTACTTCCTGCGCCGTGGACTCAGTATTCAGGAAGCCTACTACAACACCCTGATTTCCACCGGTGAGGCAGTGAGCCTCACCGGGGTGATGTTGGCTGTGGGCGTTGCGACATGGATTTGGTCACCGATCAAGTTTCAGGCGGACATGGGTATGCTGCTGACCTTTATGTTTTTGTGGAACATGGTGGGCGCACTTTGGTTATTGCCCGCGCTGGCCCATTTCCTGATCAAGCCGGAAAAATTTGCGACGACAACACCTATACAGCCTGCCAGAGCGGATGCTCCATGAATGCGCAGCCCTGTGCAGGGACAACACTACTACTGATAAACAAACGAGTATCACTATGAAAAAGAAACTCACATGGCAGTACAACACTCTTGCGAAAGCCGTAGCGGGCATTGTTCTAATGGGCGGCGCTGCAAGTTCACAGGCACTTTTTTTCGAGTTCGGCGATGGCGGCGAATGGGAATTGGATCTGGACACCGTCGTGAGTTATTCCGCTCAGTGGCGAGTGGCAAACCCCGACGATAACAAAATTGATTTTCGCCCCGGTGATGACCTCACGGCGCGTGTCGAGAAAGCGAATGCCGATGATGGTAGTCGTAACTTCGATAAAACTCTGGTGCAAAATAAAATCTCCGTAGTGACAGACATGAATCTCGCATGGAGGAACTTTGGATTGTTCGCCCGTGGACGCGCTAATTACGATGATGTTTACAATAACGACACTGACCATAACCAGCGGGCATACCTGACTTATAACTCAGCCGAGAATTACGGTGGTGATGCAGGGTTTCGAGAGTTTCCCGATGGCACAGTGGATGAACACCGCGACAGAGTGGAGATGCTGGACTATTTTTTATACGCCGGCGGTGAACTCCCCGGAGATAGGCTATTCGATGTAAGACTGGGTAGTCAGGTGATTAACTGGGGTGAAGCTACTTTTTATCAGGGCATTAATGGCCTGCAAAATCCGGTCGATGCGATTGCTGCCAACACCCCGGGTGTTGAGGTGAAAGAAATACTGCTGCCCACAGGCGCGATCTATGCGCAGGTCGATCTGGCCCCCGACGTTACCTTTGAAGCCTACTATCAGTATGAATGGAAGAAAACCGAGCTCAATGGTGTGGGTAGTTTTTTCAGCACAACTGATTGGTTGGGCCCCGGTGCCAGCAGTTACCTGATACCGCTCACTGCAGATGCGGAGACCGGAGAGCCAGGACTGGTTCTGGCCGCTGAAAAGACTGAGAGCAGAGCATCAGATAGCGGTCAGTGGGGTGCCGCCGTGCACTGGGTCACCGATGGAGGCACTGATTTTGGCCTGTACTATGTCAACGCACACAGTAAGGCACCAAGTTTTTATCCTCCCAGCCTCGCCGCTGGACTGGTCTATGGCATTGACTACTTTGAAGATATTCAGGGCTATGCGGCCAGTTTTACATCGGTGTGGGGCATTACCAATATACAGGGCGAGATATCCTATAAAACTGATACACCTATTGTTGATGAACTGGGTGATCCGGGCAAAGGCGATTTGATTACGGTTCAACTCGGTGGCTCCTACGTGCTGGAACCAACGGCGTTCTGGGACGATGGCAACCTGACTTTTGAATTGGCCGGGGCAAACGTGGAGTCACTCAATAGCGATGAACTACGCTTTGACGACACGGCTGCAGCTGTTGCCCTGCGCGCAGAGTTTTCGTATATCAATGTGTATCCAGGACTGGATATTAAAGTACCAATTTTCATTCAACGAACTCTCGATGGCACTATCCGGGAAGCCAATATGATTGAAAAAGCGAGCACCATCAGTTTTACCGTGCAAGGTATTTATCTAAATAACTTCAGCGCTCAAGTTGGCTATACCACTTACTTTGACGGCGGCCATGACAATCTGTTGACCGACCGCGACAACGTGTCTCTTAGCGTTTCATACAGCTTTTAACCAGCACAGAGGATAATCGATTATGCGTATCGTCATGAGTAGAAAAAACAGCGTTGCAGTGGCGCTGGCACTCTCACTGATCTCCACACCGGCGTTGGCCGAAATGTCTGCCGAAGATGTAGCGCGTCTGGGTACGGAGCTCACGCCTATGGGGGCCATCAGGGAGGGTAGTGAGGATGGACTACTCCCTGAGTGGGGGGGCAACATTGTGGGCTTGCCTGAGGGGCTGAGTTGGGACGGTCCCGGAACGCCCTACCCCGATCCCTACGGTGATGAAAAACCTTTGTTCGAGATAACTAAAGACAATGTGGACCAATATCGCGACCGCCTCAGCGCGGGGGAAGTGGCGATGTTGGAAACTTACCCCGATACCTTTCGCATACCAGTTTATCCGGGGCACAGAGAATTTGCCTATGCCGACTCGTTATACGCCAAGGTACGCTACAACGCCGAGCACGCCAGGCTCACCAATAATAATGAGGGCATTGAACACTACATAGGGGGAGCGACCTTTCCGGTACCCAGTAACGGGGCCGAGGTTGTATGGTTTACTCGCACTACCGGTGCCTTTGTCAGCCGCGATGGCGAGTACAGTGACATTGCTACGTTTCCAAATGGCAGCGCATCGACCCGTCGTTCACGCTTCGTGCAAGAATCGCCTTATGCCGATCGCAATAATCCGCTCACAGAGGAGTATGAGTATCCCAACCTGGATAAATGGGCGGCCTACATCATGACGTATGTCACGGAGCCGACCAGGGACAAGGGCCTGATTACGTCCATCTTCGAACCCTACGACTATGCTACCGATGCTCGCGAAGTGTGGCGTTACCTGCCAGGCTCGCGGCGGGTACGTCGCGCACCCACCGTAGGCTTTGATACTCCCGATGGGCCAGGTGGGTTGAAAACAGTAGATGAAGTACGTGGCTTCAACGGCTCGATGGAGCGTTTCGAGTGGAAACTGATTGGCCGTAAGGAAATGTTTATTCCCTACCACAACTATAAATTTGACGACCCCAATGTGAGCTACAAAGACTTACTGACGAAGTTTCATGCTAACCCGGATTATATGCGCTACGAGCTCAAGCGAGTATGGATTGCGGAGGGGACGTTGCGCGAAGGTGAGCGCCATATTTATGCCAAACGGCGTATCTATGTTGATGAAGATACCGGACTCACCGCCATCACTGAGAATTACGATGGCCGCGGAGAACTGTGGAAAGTAGTGCTGTTCAATAATATCTATGAGTACAACGGTGAAGCCTATGTGCGCCGGGTACAGATGTATCACGACCTGAGGGCCGGTGCCTATATTGCCGAGCGCCTGATCAACGACAGTGCGCCCATGCTATACGATGTTAGCCCGGTTAAGGGGCCCGCGTACTTTTCGCCAACTAATGTGCGCAAGTTGGGTAGACGTTAAGCATTTGGGGTGGTTACTTCCAGCCTCCAGGGTTTGCCATCAATAATGCGGTTCGTCGCAGACTCAATCCTGCGGCGGACCTTTGGATCCGGGTTTAATATTTGGAAACTTTTTAGTGCTGACCGCGTAATTTCTGAGAATAGGCGCTAACACGGGGCTCAGCCAATTGTTTGCCGCGTTAATGTTCCACAATTCCTTGGGGTCGTTTTCCAAGTCGAAAATGTAGGGGATAGCAAGTCGCACGTGTGTCGCGGTTACCACGCCTTGCCCTGCTTGCACAACAGGGCCGCTTGACGGCATGCGAACCTGGAAATGGACTTTGTAGTTGCGCCACTTGATTGCCAGCAAATCCTTGCCGTGAAAAATCATCACGTGCTCTCGATTGGATTTTTGTTGTTCACCAAATAAAAACTCACTCTGGTCAATGGAATCAATGGGGCGGTCGGTTGGTACTTTATCTGCGCCACCTGCGACTGTGGC
>JADGEN010000177.1 GCA_016744355.1 Halieaceae bacterium | reverse complement strand
ATCGTTAGCGGTAGGTATTCATGCAGACATACTCAACCAACACCCAACTGCAAAACACACTGAGAAAGGCCCGCGAGCGCGCACAGACTGTAGCCTTCGTCCCCACTATGGGTAACCTGCACGAAGGTCATCTGGACCTTGTGCGCAAAGCACACACGCTGTGTGACCTGGTGGTTGTGAGCATTTTCGTTAACCCCCTGCAATTTGGCGCAGGCGAAGACCTGGACACTTACCCCAGAACGCTGGCAGCCGATAAAGAAAAGTTATTCAAAGAAGGCGTAGATATTCTGTATACCCCTGGTGTAGAGGAGATATACCCCGAGGGCATGGCCGCCCAGACTCTGGTCAGGGTACCCGGCTTATCCGAAACTCTCTGTGGCAGCAGCAGGCCCGGGCATTTTGACGGGGTCACAACCGTGGTGTCCAAACTGTTTAATATCGTGCAGCCCGATGCCGCCATATTTGGCGAAAAGGACTTTCAGCAACTCTCTATCATCCAAAAAATGGTGCGGGATCTTTGCATGCCTATCAAGGTAGTTGGAACCCCCACCGCAAGAGACGATGACGGGCTAGCGAAGAGCTCCCGCAATGGCTTTTTGTCCATTGAACAACGCCACATCGCACCTATTATTCACCAGACGCTACTAACGTGCAGGGAAGCCATTGCCTGTGGCTTTGACAATTTTCTACAACTGGAGTCGCATGCGCGGATGAAACTGCTGCAGGCCGGGTTTGAACCCGACTATTTCGCCATCCGCGACGCACGCACGCTACGTGCTGTTACCGAGGATACCGAGGAGATTGCTATCCTTGCCGCCGCCCGTCTGGGCTCGACCCGGCTGATAGACAATGTCCACCTTACGCTCAACCCCGCTGGCGATTGGGGCATGCTCGCAGCACACTAGAACTGCGCAATAAAAACTGTCCAAAAACTACAAAAAGTGCCTAAGGGGAAAATTGTTGTCACCACTGCGGCATTTAGCCTGAGCCAGCAGTAATTCGGCAGTCGCCAAAGCATCAATCAAAGCATTATGGCCCGGATAGCTGGGCAAATTATATCGCTCTCTACACGCGTGCAAACGCAAATCACCCGTTTGAATCACTTTCTCGTGGCGCCGAAAAATTGCCTCTTCCATCATCATTGTATCGACGGTGGGCATTAACAATGGTGCGCCGTACTCCCGGCAAGTCAGACGATCAAGAAATGCTGTATCCAATACAGCATTGTGAAATACCAGCACCCGTCCAGCAGCCGCAGACAAAAACAATTCCAGTAGCTCAGCTGCCGACCTACCCTCCTCCAACTCACAATCGCGAAGTTGATGGATGGCCGCACTTTGACCTACGCTCTGACTAGCCTTCACCAGATAGTGCCTGGCTGACTCAAGCGCTATTGCGCCGTTCTCTATAAAAACCCACCCAAGACTGAGCAACTCACCACTATTGGCATCCAGGGATGACATCTCCGCGTCACACACCAGAAAGGGAACGTCCCGCCAATCGCAACCAAGACCCGGCGCCTCACAATCCCAGGTCTTCTGCAACATAGTTCCGGCAACCTTTTTGGCATACCACATTCGCCGTAGCCGTTGCCCCAGCACTAACCCATGCCCTGACGAAACGTTGCCTTAACAGAGGCCTGCGACTCGTCGATAATAGTAAACGCATCGCGCAATTGCTCTTTTGCCATCTTCGAAAGACTTTTGGGGTTGAGGAAATTACTAACGGTTTCCTCTCTGGAAATCTGTTCCGCCTGGTGCCCAATGCGTTGGCGCTGAATAAAGTGCAGGGCATCGGCAAGATTACGACTGTCTGCAATGGTCATATACCCCTCTTTGGCCAGGGCGCGAAGACGCTCATCTGTGTTTACAGCTTCGATCTTATTCGCCAGCGCACGCAGACGCACTATCTCGGTAATGGGCAATACACCGCGCTTCTTCAGATCTACACTGTCGCGATGCTCCCCATCGCGATCGACCACAAAGCGTCTAAAAATACCCAGGGGAGGCTTCGAGTCCAAAGCGTTGGCGGCGAGGGCTGCAAGAAAAATCGTATTGGAAGAAGCCTGTTCCAGCATCTCATGCTGTAATCGCTTTGCCAGACTGGCATCGCCGTGTATAGCACGTAAATCAAAGAATATACTCACCCGCATAACCGCGTCCGCAGTGGGCGTCTGGGTCCAGCGGCGTACGGTGGCCAGCCACTGCGCCAATGGCTGGCACCACTGCTCTGTCGTAGCCATGATGTCTCCGGGGCAGTAGACATAGCCACAGGCATTGAGGCCATCGCAGACAAAATTTGCCATGGCTGAAAACCAGGGCCTGTGCTCGCTGGTCATCTCGTCCGAAATTATCAGGCCATTATCCTGGTCTGCCCCTAACAATTGCTCCGCTCTGGCCTGAGAGCCAAACCCGGTCCAACAATAAGCTACCGGGGCGGGCCCCAATTCTTGCTCAGCCAATTGAATAAGGCGGATGGTAATAGCGTCACTGATAGCCGTGAGTATCTGGCTTACCTGTTGAGCCCGTATGTCGGATGATACCCACTGCACCAGCAGACTGGGCAATCCGGAAATAACATCCACCAGCCCCTGCACATCGCTCTGCCTGGAGATGTGTTGAACCAGGTAAACAGGATCATCCTGTTTTGCCAATATCAAATCTGAGGTGGTGACAATGCCACTCAGTTTACCCTCGCACATAACGGGAATATGGTGGTAACCACGCTGTGTCATCAACAAGGTCGTGGCAAATACGGTATGGGAGCCTTCAATGGTCTCGGGGTCATTAGTCATAATGTCTCGTATCGCCGTATCGGGCGGCAAACCCTCCGCGGAAAACCTTACCCGTAAGTCCCGATCGGTAACAATACCAACCAGATCATCATCCTCTACTACAAACGCAGACGACACTCGCCGCTGGGTCATCGCGCCTGCGACTGCCTTAACATCCAAAGCGGGATCCACGGTAAGCAAATTTGTGCTCATAAGGGAACTGACTTCCCGCATCATGGAATTTGGCACAGGCTCGTAACGTGCAGCTCGGCGTAACCTTCGACTGCGCTGACCGCTGAAGTAGCGGTCAAAATTGCGATTCTCCTCACGCAACCGACGGTAGTGCTCATCGGGCAAAAGGTAGAGCAGGGCATCTTCAATGACGAGGGCCTGTACATTTCCATTCTCGGCGTTTAGGCCACCGATATGAAAGCTCTCTCCCTCGCCCAGTCTATCGAGCAACTTGTTCTTGTCGTCGCGAATTTCCACCGCCCCGCTACGCACGATACGCAGGCCCATTTCAGCCGTGTCTTTGCTGAAGCGGTCACCGCGACAGTGATAGTGTATAAGCGTTTTTGCCACAGCCCACTGTAATGAATTATTGGAGAGCTCATTGAATGGCAAAGATTGTTGCATGAATTCTGCGATCATCTGCAGTTCCGGCGAAGCGGATTGCAACTCGGAAGATTCCATTTCCATAATTAGTACTACCTACTCTTGTTGCTTTATAAACAGTGTTGCCGCGTCTCCAAAATACTGCACACCCCCACTACTGGCAACCAGGTATATTCGTTGCGGCGGCGTCGGCAATTTCCCTACCGAAGCGACCCATTCCATATTTTCTGCATCGCTTGAACGCATAGCAGACGGGG
Organism: Halieaceae bacterium; assembly: GCA_016744355.1. Taxonomy (GTDB): domain Bacteria; phylum Pseudomonadota; class Gammaproteobacteria; order Pseudomonadales; family Halieaceae; genus JBALVT01. The sequence goes on along the minus strand of JADGEN010000177.1, from coordinate 1,293 downwards.
TTGTCTCACTTCCCGGCTCGGCCACTGACACCAGCACACCTTCAAGAGCATGAACAGACTTCAGCACTAACACCGTGTCTATACCCCGTTGCTCCAAGCGTAGAACCAGTTTAAAATCTTCATTTTCCAGCTTGCAGTGGCCGCTTTCATAGCGACAGTCGCTTTTCTCCACCAATGGATAAGACTTCCCGGAGACCGCGACCGCGGCCTTTTCTCCAGCAATTTGGCCAACGCCAATCCACGCAAGAATCGCGAGAATTGGGCCGACAATAAGTGCAATAACAACGTGCTTATTTGTGAACACTTTCACTACTCCTTACGCGCCGCGCCCGCGGCATACCGTACATCCTATACATTAGCCATTCCTGCGCATAAAAAAGGAGGCCTGTGAGGCCTCCTAAGGTGGGACCCTTATTTCTAGTGGTCGTGAGCTGCCGTAACTCCAGCTGGAATCCGTATATGCTCAACCAAGTCCTGCACCTCTTTAGGAGGCGCTGCGGTTACCCGCGATACCGCCATGGCTACAGCAAAGTTCACAATCGCACCCACTACACCAAAGGCGTTGGGTTCAATACCCATAAACCAGTTGGGTGACATATCACCCAGAAAGGCCGTAGAGGCGATAAACATAATACCCTTGTGCTGGAACACATAGAACAAAGTAATGCCGATACCCGCGATCATTCCAGCAATCGCACCTTCACGATTTACCCGCTTGGAAAAGATACCCATCATTAGTGCCGGGAAGATGGAGGAAGCCGCCAGTCCAAAGGCCAGAGCTACCGTCCCCGCTGCGAAGTCCGGTGGGTTAAAGCCCAGGTACCCCGCTCCTGCAATCGCCGCAGCCATCGCTATACGACTAGCGCGCAGCTCCTGCTTTTCACTGATATCCGGTTTTATCATTCCCTTGATCAAGTCATGGGAGATTGCCGAGGCTATAGCCAACAACAAACCGGCCGCCGTTGACAACGCCGCGGCGAGGCCACCGGCTGCTACCAGAGCGATAACCCAGTTAGGTAACTTGGCTATTTCAGGGTTAGCCAATACCATGATGTCATTATCAATTTTCACCATTTCGTTGAGTGACTTGTCCGAAGTGTACTGGATACGGCCGTCACCATTTTTGTCTTCAAACTTCAGCAGGCCTGTAGTCTCCCAGTTTTTAAACCACTGTGGACGCTCTTCGTAGACCAAATGCTCACCCGCTACCGGTTCAATTGTAGTGATGAGATTTAGCCTGGCCATGGCGGCAACTGCAGGAGCTGTTGTATACAAAATAGAAATGAATATCAG
>JADGEN010000176.1 GCA_016744355.1 Halieaceae bacterium | reverse complement strand
CAAGAGTAAAGGTCAGTAAAACCAACAAACAAGCCCCTGCCAGGATGCCGGATTCTTTCATGCTTATACAAGTAGCTATATAGACTATCGTTAGCGCGATCAGACCAGGATGCCGTGTTTTTCTATAAAGACTTAGTGACAGCACAGCAAGAGTAAAAGAAAGTGTAAGCCAAGTGTCTGAATATCCCGCCAATGCCGTGTGAATATAAAGATAAGGTAGACTTAAAAAAAGGTAAGCCCCAATAATTGAGGCGACGGAACTGGAGGTGCTCCTCAGAATATGCCCGTATACAGCAAGCGAAATGGCGAGCCATGCGAAAAGCCAGCTTAATTTGGTTAGCGGATGACTGGAGGTTTCGCAAGCCAACATGCCCCACAGGTGGATGATGCTAACGGTTTTCCCGTGTGCGCTGGCCTTGGTTTTAAACTCGGCTGTTAAACTAGCTGAATCGTAATACTGAATGGTTAGTGGTGCCCATGAATCCCATGCGTCCCAGGGAAATAAAGGCAGCAACAGAATCTCATTGGCGGCCAAAAGGATTCTGTATGTGATAACTACGAGAGCCAGCCCGATTAACGCTATTTTCCAGTGCCCTTGAGTGACACCTCCTTCTAAATTCTTGGTTGTTATAGCGGTGCCAGGATTGCTTTTAAACTTCAGTTTGACAAGAATAATCTCAATCATTGCAATAAACATGAGGCAATAAACTGTAGACCAAAAAGAAAACGGTATTTGTGCCGCATCAAACAGACGAATTACCAGGGTCATTATCAATAGCCCTATGAGGTAGCCGTGAGCTAACTGGCAGCTCCGTGGCATCTTCGGACCACAGAGCAGGAGAATAAAAAGATACCCGCAGAGCCAGGGAAGCACTATTGAAATTAGGCACCCGAAAATATTTGCCTCACTCACCTTTTCATTTCTTCAATGGTTTCCAACTTACGTTTTTTATACAGGGCGAGTCTATCTTTCTTATAAAGCCTCTGTAGCAATTTTCTGATTTCCGAATCTGCATGACGCCCCTCTTTCTTCCCTCCAAAATTCTGGCCTGATGATAGAACAATAAAATATTTTTCCGGGCCGTTAAGGAGATCCGAGTGTTGATTTACACGTTTTTTTACGCCCCTTAAACGATATTCCGGCAAAAGATGATACCTCAACCTACCGGTAGTAGCTTTCTCTTCTTCTTCGTAATACAGTTTAATTACTTCGCCTTCGGGCACTAAACGTTTCGACTTAATCTGCTCTGCGAATGCATATACACTACTATCCCAATCGTTCAGTTTTTTTTCATGGAGCGTCTTACCAGCAAAACGGTAGCGCGTTTCTCCTGCTTGTAGCGTGTTCTTGTATAGCCAGAGTGCATCCAGGCTTAGCCAGCCTACAGTTCCGGTAATAATGGCTATGATAATGAGCCTCGATGCTGGCCCCACGGCTTGTTGCTCATTTCTGCTCGCCATCAGGTTCGGGAGAAAACAAAAAGCCCCGCAAATAAGAAAACTTAGTATAAGCCAGCAAGCAACGGTGAGTGCGGGATATAGGATCGGGTTCCGAGGCACTCCGCGATAAGCATTAATAGACGTTTGATCCCAGACCTTGAATGCGGTCCATTGTGAAGATACAGCTGAAAGTAATGTGGCGGCTGAATAAGGTAGAAGGGATACACTTACAACCTGCAAAGGGCAGTCCCGCAATTCGCCATATATGTCGACGCCTATTTCAGTAATATCGGCAAGCCAATCTCTGTCGCCATGAAGAAGAATGGTTGCAGAACCGCCTCCTGAAAGGGCAATTGGAGCCTCGCTTATTTTTTTTGCATCTACGCTATTACGCCAGAAAAAATTTATTTTAAGCCCTGGGTGATTACAATCGACCCGAACCTCAACAAATGGGTATTCATCCGCTTTTCTCATAATACGTTTTGCTATGAGCGCACGGTCGCCCTCCAGTTCGGTTATCTCGATATGATCCGGGAAACCAGTAACCTTCCCAAGAATCGGCCTGAAGGTGTTGCCTTCCAAGATTGCAGCGGGGGCCGAATCAGCGATGCTGATGCCCTTCAGCTTGGGGTGAAGTGACGGAGCAATAAGGACAAAGCCTGAGATCATTAACACTGCACTTAGCACCAACGCCAGGGTGCTAGCGAGGAATAGTCGCGTATAAGCAGCATCGAAAATGGTGGGACGTTGTGGCATTGGCAACTGGACCTACTCCAATCGGAGACCGATCTGACATCATTTCAACAGGAATATCCGTTCGTCGCGACAAAGGATATGGCACCAACCCAACCGTCTTCCAAGAGAGATTGTTCTGGCAGTTATTCCCACAGTTTAGCCTGCTACTGGTAGCTTGTGTATTTTTGGCTCTGGAGAATTAAAAATTCATGAATAAAAAGTTTCCGATTAGTTCGCTCCACGCAACTGCCCCGCCCCATTCTTCAAACGCACTTACCCTGTCTAATTGAACCTACAACAAATAGATACTCATCATGGAGGCAATCAGTGAACTTGAGGTTCGAAGATGGTTCCATCGGGTCCAGTATTTATGGTAATGGGACCAGAGCTGGATTTTATCGATATCACTTTCGCTCGCCTTCGCCAGACGATTGTTCAATGGAACATTGAACAAGATGGTGCAAGTAAACATGCCCGTCAAGTAGACCGAACCAGCAATCAATAACAGCGGTGCATTAGGATCGCTCCAGTCAAAAAGGGCCAGTACAGCCAGTAACAGGTACAATAGAGACGTGCCGAAGAACAATGGCATGAACCATGATCGCAAGATGACTTCGTTGATGGTATTCATGGTATCTACTGCGCATGTCGCATCCATGTGATCGAGAGAACGCATGATGAAACTGGAAAAGGCGAAATAGACGCCGGCCATCAGGCCAGCGCCTATCGCCGCAGTTGTGAGCAAAAGTGTGATCATCGAGTCGTACATTACGCTACCTTCCTTACAGGCACCCAACGGATCAACTGGACTGCAAGGCATGCAAGGCCGACGGCGGCTTCCAGTACGGCGGCCTGAACCAGTCCCTCGGCGGGAACACCGTCGAACACCATGCTCGCGAAGCGTGATGCAGCGTAAGACAGATAGATCAACGCCGCGAGCAACATCGCGGAATCAGCCAGGCGCTGCACAAATATCGCGCCAAATACAAACAGGCCGGCCACGAGTAAAAACCCGGATGGCGCCTTTAGTTCGTTGAGCAGGCTAACATTCGATCCCAGATCGATACCGTTCGAAGCATAAAAGTCGATCGGTGACGCGCTGATAGATGCCCCGATCAGGATCAGTAAGGCCCCCGCCACGAACAGGAGTAGCTTTTGGGTTTTAGCAAGTTTCATTCTCATTTCAGTTCTCTAAAAAGTTAATGGTTGTGGATGGTTTGGGCATTTTTGCCAATAATCAGAATGGGTAAATGTTGCATGATCTGCGTCTCCAGTTGGATGTCGAAATGTAATGGCAGGAGCTCACCTGCCCAAACAGTGAATTCTGGATGAAACTAATTGGATATAAAATCACAGAAACTCTAGAATAATTAACTAATTGTCCATCTATCTCGAGTAACAATGCCCAAGGTCCAGATGACAGCGCCACGTATCGCTTCTGACTTGCCACCGAGTACCGATCCGTTTGGCGAGGTGCTGCAGCTATTGCAATTAACCGGTGTCCTCTACTGCAATGCTGAGTTAAGCGATCCCTGGGGTATCGAAATACCGGAGTTGCCGGGCGTCATGAACGTGGAAGTCGTAACCTCGGGCCACTGCTGGCTCGAACTCGACGGACAGGCCCCTATCTTCTTGCCGGAAGGAAGCATCGCACTAATTCCGCGCGGTAAGCGACACCTGCTGCGTGGTAACCCCGGTGATAAAACCACGCCACTGGAAGCCATACCGATCGAACGTATGGGCGACCGCTTTGAAATCATGCATTTTGGTGGTGGCGGGCAAACAACCGAGGTTACCTATTACGGTGTGCGGTTCGATCCGTACCTGGCCGAACGACTGATTGGGCTTTTGCCCGAAATACTTCACCTGCGTACGCAAGCCACAGACGGTGGCTGGTTAAACAGCACGATTCGCTTCATCGCGCAGGAGGCACGGCAACGGTTGCCCGGTAGCGAAACTGTCATCACGCGGCTTGCCGATATCCTGGTGATTCAGGCAATTCGTACGTGGATAGAAAGCGTTCGCGGACAGGAGCACGGATGGATTGCCGCCTTACACGATCGCCAGATCGGTAAGGCGATGACGCTGATGCATCGACAGCCCGAGCGTGATTGGCGCGTAGCATCACTGGCACGCGAAATTGGCATGTCGAGATCCGGGTTTTCCGCGCGCTTTAGCGCGCTGGTGGGGGAATCGGTATTGCAGTATCTCACTGGTCTGCGTATGCAGCTGGCGCACCGTGAGCTACGCCAAAGCTCCGATTCGCTGGCGAAAATCGCGGAGCGGGTCGGCTACCACTCCGAGTCCGCCTTCAATCGCGCATTCAAGCGGGTCATGGGTATGCCTCCCGGAGCCGTTCGCAGAGACTATAAAGACTAGACCTAACAGAAGAAAAGTTCCTGATACTGGTGTCGGATTATGCGAAACCAAAAAAGGCTGCTGAGTATCCCCGACACGATATCGGGTGGGGATAGTTCATTGCATTAGTACCCTTAGGAATCCAATTTCAATTCCGGGAACAGCGCCAGAGCGTTGTCTCGAAGGACAGCCTTTCTGATAGCGTGCCGCTCAGCAGTGTCGGTGCATATCAGTACTTTAGCGAGAGATGAGCCTATGTGATAGAAGGGCCAGTCAGTGCCGAATAGCAAACGCTCTCCGCCAGTGCGGCGAATAATTTCGTCCAATCGCGTGACCCCTTGCCCATGAATCCCCAGCCATGCATTGTTGTATTTTAAGGCGAGCTTGAGCATCGCCTCGGCGTCTCTGGCACCGGCGTGGCCAAGTATTACCTGCAATTTTGGAAAGCTGGCCAAGACCTCTTCATAGTGCCTGGGCATGGCATATCGC
>JADGEN010000175.1 GCA_016744355.1 Halieaceae bacterium | reverse complement strand
GCGTGACAATGAGCCAGACTATGCCCTGCTCAAAGATACAGAAACGCAGGAGAGCAACCGTTACGGGCAACTCATTGCGCTGACAAACCTGGTTGATGAGGCACAGTCGCTGAATATCAACGGCGTTAGCGAGAAGGGGTTTAATCCGAATCGCAACAAGCAACACGCATTTCATTTTACCGCTGACAATTGTATTGGCTGTCACGCCTGTGAATCTGCCTGCAGTGAAAAAAACGATTTGCCTGCTCATCTCAGCTTCCGCTCGGTGGGTTATGTGGAGGGGGGCAGTTATCCCAACTACACACGCATGAATATTTCGATGGCGTGTAATCACTGTGACGATCCTGTATGCCTCAAGGGATGTCCCACGCGCGCCTACACTAAGCATGCTGAATATGGCGCAGTGATACAGGACCCGGACATCTGTTTTGGCTGTGGCTACTGCACCTGGGTGTGCCCCTACAATGCTCCGCAGCTGGATCCCGTGGCGGGGCAGGTGGAGAAGTGCAATATGTGCGTGGATAGACTGGAGGTCGGTTTAAAGCCTGCCTGCGTTTCAGCCTGTCTGGGTAACGCTTTGAACTTTGGTGTGGTGGAAAATACGCCGGACAAAAGAGAGCAAATCGAGACCAGCATACCTGGCTTTCCAGATCCGGAAATAACCCACCCTAATATTCGTTTTCAACAAACACGTAGCATGCCCCGCGAGCTGACTAGAACTGATTCTGCCTCGGTGAAGTACCGTCGATCTGACGAGAGTGGTCAGTACAAGCCTATGGTTGATGCGAAAGCTGGAAGTCAAAAACACTGGAATTTGAGCCGTTTGAATAGCCGTGAGAATCCTCTGGTGTTGTTTACTCTGGCTACCCAGGCATCCATCGGACTTTTTCTTATTCTGTTATTCGGTCAAGGTTTGGGGGTTGGTTCTCTGGCGGAGTTTTCTAGTTCGCTGGCGCAACCCCTGGGGCTGCTAGTGAGTTTGGTTCTGGTAGCCGGCGGCCTTGGAATGTCGGCAATGCACCTGGGTAAGCCAATGCGTTTTTACCGCGGATTCAATAACATTCGTCACTCACCCATGGCCAGAGAAGGTGCGTGCGCTGCAGTGTTTATGACTGCTATTGGTATCTATCTCGTCTGTACTATTGCTATGACGGCCTGGGCTCTGGAAATACTCCCGGCTTTAATATCCTTGAAGGGCGTTATGCAATTCGCCGCACCCGCAAGCGCCGGAGTTGCTGCAGTGGCCGCGGCGGGTACAATTTATTACATGTATCGATGCTACCGCATCAAGGCTAGACCATTCTGGGATCACTGGCAGTCAGCATCTACATTCATTGGCTGCGCGCTGTATCTAGGCGCTGTCGCTGCAGGACTTACCGGTCTTGGGTTGGTGGCAGTGGGAGCACTAAAGGGCATAGCCTGGTTAACTCCGTTGAGTATTGTGATGTTGTGCGGAGTGCTTATAGAGGCCATTGGACTTTTGTTTCACGCCAGGGCCATGAGCACAACCGAATCCGAAGGCGCTGTTTCTCACTACGTACAGTGCACCACCTTTGGTAAAACCTACATTCTGCGCAATGTTGGTTTGGTGGCTACAATTGTGCTTCTTATGCTCGCCAGTATCTCTCTGTCATCTTCCTGGTTGCTTGGTGTTTGGTTGCTGGCAGCGCTGTGCTGTGTGGTGTTGGCTTTGATAGGACGGGCTTTGTTTTATGTGTTGGTAACCCCAACCACTATGCCGGGTGCATTCTTCTGGAAAAATAAAGGTTTTGAGAAACATGCACGTGACATTGGTCTGGCAGATATGCCGCAGGTGGGCGTTGCTGCCAACGGGCATTAAACAAAATTAATTGCAGCTAGAGACGATTTTTGTTTCGCTGCTGCCAGTATGTTTGCGCCATTAATATAGCCTGCTGTTGATTATCGGCTTTATTGAGTAAGCGCAGGGCGATGGCGAGCGTGCCAATAATCGCATCGATAGCATAGGCTTCCTCCTTTTCTCCTCGCCACACTGCGATTAAATCCTGTATGTTCAGCGATTCCGGCTGGGCTTGTCGGCCTTCAACCATCTTGGGCCAGAACTCTTCAGATGCGATGCCATCAGTGACTAATTTGACGGTGCATGTGGCTTCAGGTCTTCGTTCAATTTCTCCTCCCTCTCCTTTGAATACGGCGGCGTTCTGCTGACCGAGGGCGATAGCTGCCTGTTGGTGGCTATTTCCGTATGAAGGATGAAATATGCTCTGCAAGGAGTAGGGCGCAGCCAGGGGGTTAAGCAAACGTGACAGAGTGTGAACCGGAGAGCGCAGGCCAAGGTAGCTCCTCAAATCGATAATGCGTTGTAGCTCGGGACACATAAATTCCAGGGGCATAAAGGAAAAACTATTCTGTCCCAACTGTTGCTCTACAGCGTGCCAATTTTTTGCCACCGGAACGCCAAGCTCATCTAGCACATTTTCGGTATATAGACGGCCGGGCGTATGGCCGCCGGCTCCGTGCATGTAGATTGAAATACCCTGATCTGCCAGCGCGAAACAACTTAATAGATACCAGGGCAACTGTTTTTTCTTACCGGCGTAACTTGACCAGTCAAGCTGTACATTAATTGAGTCGACAGGTGCCCCTATATTGTCTCTGGCGGCAAGGACGAATCCGGTGAGTTCTTCATGACTTTCTTCTTTTACCCGCAATAACATCAAAAAAGCACCCAGTTGAATGTCTTCAACCTCGCCGCTTAATATCATTTGCATTGCGGTATAAGCTTCGGCCTGAGTGAGTGAGCGACTGCCAGTTTTCCCTTTGCCTAAAATTCTAACGTATTGGGCAAAAGGGTGTTCGGAGTCTTTTTGTACGCTCAGTTTATTGCGGTAGCTATCGGGCATGGGTAGTCGCGTCTGTAGTCAGCTTGGGTTTAGCCGACGTATTCTAACAGAGGTCGGCGAGTCAGGCATTGAGTGAGGTGACTGAGAATACGACTTGGGGTTATCTCGATGAAATTCACCGATCTAGACATGAATCCCCAGAGCCGCTAGAGTCGGGGAAATGCTATGAGATAGAACTGCCAGTGCGGCCGCAAGTGACAAAGGGCTCGATAACACTTGGTTACGCAGGAAAAGGGTAGAGAAATCTATAGCAGTGAATGGACCGACTCAATACCGAGGAATTTAGCATGAATACTTTTAATAAAAGCACTTACGCAAAGAAACCCAGTTTGATAATGCTTCTACAGTTACTGGCTTTATCCCTGGGTGCGAGCGGAGTATGGGCCGAGCCCAGTAATGATAATTCCGCGGGTGTTCAAGCAATAGCAGACGCCTATATAGCGGCGACCTACGAGGGTGATGCCGAAACCTTAAGGAAGATATTTCACGAATCTGCCGTTATGAATGGCTATATGGATGGGAAGTTGCTCATGAGTGGCCCCGAGCCTTTTATTGAGCAAATGGGAAGCAATCCGTCCTTGAAGGCGTCCGGGGCACCTTATAAGGCTGCCATCGACTATATAGATGTTTCAGGAAATATAGGAAGCGTAACAATCAGTGAGACGGGTTTTGGTCCCAAGAGTTTCACCAACTATCTTCACGTTTTAAAGCAGGACGGTGAATGGAAGATAGTGAGTAAGACGTTTACCGGCGAGTAGTACTAAATTGTTAGCGGTGCCTGGTCTCAGTAAACGCTGCGCGGGTCGATACCTTCTGTTTATTCAAAAGTTTTGAAGTATACAGACAGACTCCTATTTGGCACGGCGGGATAGAGCGCTTACACTGAGCCCTTTCTTATGCTTGGTTGGGACCGATCATTTTCTCGGGTACTACCCATTGCTTGAATTCTTCTTCGGTCAATAGCTCCAGTGCCAGCGCCGCCTGTAATAGTGTCGACCCGTCTCTATGGGCTTTCTTCGCTATGCGCGCAGCATTGTCGTATCCAATGTGTGGGTTAAGTGCAGTTACAAGCATTAAGGACTCGTCTCGAAGCTGGGTAATTCGAGTTTCGTTGGCGCTAATGCCCGCGACACATTTCTCGGCAAAACATTGGCTACTATCGGTCAGTAATCTTATCGATTGTAGTAAGTTGTAAATCATTACAGGCTTGAAAACGTTTAGTTCGAAGTGGCCGTTTGAACCGGCAATTGAAATAGTTGTGTGATTACCCATAACCTGGGCGGCCACCATGGTTAAAGCTTCACATTGTGTCGGGTTGACTTTTCCCGGCATTATTGAGGAACCAGGTTCATTCTCGGGCAGGCTAATCTCGCCGATTCCACAGCGTGGTCCAGAACCAAGCATGCGGATGTCGTTCGCAATTTTCATTAAACTCACGGCGATCGTGTTTAGCGCGCCGCTTGCTTCGACGATCGCATCGTGCGCCGCCAGGGCTTCAAACTTATTTGCGGCTGTAATGAAAGGAAGTTGTGTCACTTTCGCTACTTCGGAGGCAAATGCATCGGCAAATCCTTCAGCTGTATTCAATCCAGTTCCTACTGCTGTGCCTCCCTGCGCCAGTGGGTAAAGTGCAGGTAAAATTGCCTGTGCTCTGCGTATTGCGTTCTCTATTTGTGCGACGTAAGCTGAAAACTCCTGACCTAGAGTGAGGGGTGTTGCATCCTGAAGATGGGTGCGACCTATTTTTACTAGATGCGAAAATTCCTGGGATTTGTTTTTCAATTCACGGTGAAGGTTTTGTAAGGCGGGTATTAGGTGGTGGGTAATTTCTTCGACTGCGGCAATATGCATTGCAGTAGGAAAAGTGTCGTTGGAAGACTGACTCATATTGCAATGATCGTTTGGATGGATTGGATTCTTGCTGCCAATTTCCCCCCCAAGCATTTCAATTGCGCGGTTTGAGATAACTTCGTTGGCGTTCATGTTACTTTGAGTGCCAGAGCCGGTTTGCCACACCGAAAGTGGAAAGTGGCCATCGAGTTCACTTCGCATAACTTCTTCAGCAGCTTGCATGATGGGTTTGGCAAGCTCGCTATCCAATGTACCGGAGCCCATATTTACTTTGGCAGCACAGTATTTGAC
>JADGEN010000174.1:1165-5026 GCA_016744355.1 Halieaceae bacterium | reverse complement strand
CAAAGAAACTGGCCCACATCAGAAGATAAGGCAGCTCCAAAAACGGCCAGAAGATAAGAAGGGTGGTAAATATACCGGCTAAGTGGACGCTCAGAGTCGCAATGCGGGAATTCTGCATCAGCATTTCCAGCTTTGCAGAAAACAACTCGCTTGAGGGCATGTGGCGTTGATAGATCATGGGGGAATCGTACACCTATGCTGCGTGAATAATAAGAGCCGGCCAAAACTCTGCCAACCTCATCACAGACAATTCGGCAAAAATTGCCTGTTAACGGCAATTAAGCGACACTTGTCGTCTTAGCTACCTGGAACTAACACCATGTATTCCTGGAAGACAATTCGCATTGTATCCGCCATCTTGCTGCTGATACCGATTATCCACCTGGCCGTATTGGTTTCCAGGGATGCGCTCACTGCTTTGGATTCTTCACCCACTGTTTGGAACGCTGAGCTCGAAGCGTATGTTAAAGCAGACCGGTTGGTCGAGCGACCCACTGAACCCATTTTGGTTATCGGGGGGCGACGCGTTTTATTGTGGCAGGGACTTGATGAGCTATTGTCACCAAAACCGGTGCTGATGCGTGGTCTTGGCGACGCTACAGTCACCGACTTGATTTTTCATTATGAACGCCTGGTAGGATTCTACCAGCCGCAAACCGTGGTGCTGCTACCAAGCAACAGTGAGTTTCATATCCGGGATATGAAGAACGCTGAGGAGATGGTGACCAGCATACGCAAATTGGTCGAACTCGACTTTTCAGTGCGCAGCAGTGGCATGTTTTACGTATTTACACCGCTGAACACCAGGCTGCACCCCCAGGACAGGCCAAAGATAGAAAAAATAACCCGGCAATTGAAAGCCTGGGCCAGCGACGAGGATAGAGTCGTTGTGCTGGATGCGAATATGCTTCTGTCAGACGCTTCCGGAACACCCAAACCTGATTTTTTTCGCCCGGATGGGGTTAACTTAAATGAGCTAGGTTATTTACGGCTTTCCATGTTGCTGATGAGTCAGGTGGAAAAGGACAATCCAGACGCGTATGTAGGCCTTTAAAACGCCCAATTGACAACTTTTTGCGCTAGAATTGCGCCCATGCTTTCAGAAATCCCCATAACACCTCCGTCCACCCCCTTACTCACATCTCTGGATGAGGGAAAGTCACTACACGACCTGCCTGTGGAGTCACTACCTAATTTGGCGGAAGAGCTTCGCGCCTTCATTTTGTACACGGTTGGCCAGACAGGGGGGCACTTCGGGGCTGGCCTTGGAGTTGTTGAGCTCACGATTGCCCTGCACTACGTATACAACACGCCCAACGATAGAGTCGTATGGGACGTAGGCCACCAAACCTACCCGCACAAAATACTCACCGGGCGAATGCAGCAAATGAAATCTATACGTCAGGCCGGCGGCTTGGCAGGCTTCCCAAAGCGCAGCGAGAGCGAGTACGACGCATTCGGTGTGGGTCACTCTTCAACCAGTATTTCAGCCGCCATGGGTATGGCGCTCGCCGCCGCAAATCTTGGAATCGAGCGAAAGGCCATCGCTGTCATCGGCGATGGTGCGATTACCGGAGGAATGGCTATAGAAGCGCTGGCCCATGCGGGCCACGTGCGCCCCAATATGCTGGTGATTCTGAACGACAACCAAATGTCTATTGGCCATAACAAGGGCGGGCTTGCAACATACTTTGCCAAAATTTGGGCAAGTAAAACTTATATTGCTATGCGCGAAGGCTCAAAAAAAGTACTGGAGAAAATTCGTCCAGCCTGGGAATTGGCCAAACGTACCGAAGAGCATATGAAAGGCATGGTAGCGCCAGGGACATTCTTCGAGGAATTGGGCTTTAACTATATTGGACCACTGGACGGGCACGATCTACCAGGGCTAATCCAAACCATGCAAAACATGAAAGACCTCGAGGGCCCTCAATTCCTGCACATTCGCACCATGAAAGGAAAAGGGTTTCTGCCCGCTGAAAAAGATCCGGTTGGCTATCACGCTATAAACAAAATTGAAGCCGCGGCTAAAGGCCCCCAACCAGCACCTGGAGCGGAAAAACGCCCGAGGCCGAAGTATCAGGACGTGTTTGGCCGCTGGCTGTGTGACATGGCAGAGAGGGACTCACGCTTAATTGGCATCACGCCCGCTATGTGTGAAGGTTCCGGCATGGTGGATTTTTCCAAGCGTTTCCCACAAAGATACTTTGATGTGGCCATTGCTGAACAACATGCTATAACCCTCGCTGCCGGAATGGCTTGCGATGGAGCAAAACCCGTTGTAGCCATATATTCTACGTTCCTGCAGCGTGGCTATGACCAGCTAATACACGATGTTGCACTGCAGAACCTGGATGTAACCTTTGCTATCGACCGCGCGGGTCTGGTGGGAGAAGATGGTCCAACTCATCATGGGGCATTCGATCTCAGCTATTTGCGCTGTATACCCAATATGGTCATTGGCGCACCGTCTGATGAGAACGAGTGTCGACAGATGCTTTATACCGCCTACCAACACAATGGCCCTGCGGCGATTCGCTACCCTAGGGGCACTGGCCCGGGAGCGATTATTGCTCAGGAGATGACAAATTTCGAAATTGGTAAGGCCGTAGAGGTTCGCACAGGAGAACGGGTCGCCATATTGAATTTTGGTACATTGCTGCCTGCGGCTATGGAGGCTGCCGAGGAGTTGAATGCTACGGTGGTAGATATGCGTTGGGTTAAGCCGCTGGATGAATCTACACTTTTGGATTTAGCACAAAGGTACACTCTTTTGGTAACCCTCGAAGAAAACGCATTAACCGGTGCAGCAGGGTCGAGTGTAAACGAATTTCTGCATGCAAATGCATTGAAGCCGGATCTCTTAAACCTTGGTATTCCCGACGTTTTCGTTGAACACGGGATACACAACGATCAACTTGCTTTAATAGGATTGGACCCCAAAGGCCTATATAGCGCAATTCTAAATCGCATTAATCTTGGAAGCTCTGTAGTTAATCCAGACACAATAAGTATATGCGCCCCACTCCCCTCGTCACAATTGTAATACCTACGTACAAAGCGATAAGCCTGCTCCCACGCTGTATTGAGGCAATCACTGAAGTTGCGGGTGACTTGCTAGGAAAAAGTATTCTTGTCCGAATCCAGGACGGCCTCTCGGAAGATGGCATGGTTCAATATATCAACTCGCTCGCACTCGATGGAGTTTCAATCGTTAGCGAAAAAGATTCTGGAATATACGACGCTATGAACAAGGCTGTAGCTAATATAACAACTCCTTGGGTCTATTTTCTAGGTGCGGATGACCACCTCCTTCCTGGCTTTGTCGAGGCCCTGAGCAAACTTAGCGATCAAAATGCGGTGCACTATGGAAACGTACTGTACTCGAGTAATCACAAAAAATACGATGGGAAATTCTCACCTTTGAAACTGGTTTACAGAAACATTTGCCATCAAGCCATTTTTTTTCCATCGAAGATTCTCCAGAAACACCCCTATTTTGAAAAATACCCCATTAAGGCAGATTGGGCGTCTAACATTGTTCTTATGTCGAAATACCGTTTTTCTTACTTCAATCTCAACATCGCAATTTTTAATAACGAGGATGGTATTAGTGCAAATGAGGTAGATGTCGTTTTTGATACAGAAAAAAGCTCAATCTTTCGCTCCGCATTTGGTAACTTATACTATTTGTTGTCTTTAACTGCACCGTTACCGACCGTAGTCTACAAATTTTTTCGAAGCGCAGGTAAGCGTTAGATCATTTCAAATATTCTCGAACCAAGATTCTCATAAAAACCAGTTTAAACTGTACATTTTATTTTCATGGTCATAAAGAAATTTCCGTTTACTCAATCGCCG
>JADGEN010000174.1:0-1155 GCA_016744355.1 Halieaceae bacterium | reverse complement strand
ATTGTCCCGGCCTGAGTAATTACTCGATCAGCCCCTGAACAATCTCAACAGCACCATCATCTTTCGTATAAACTACAATAACATCTACTTTCACTCTCGCTAATCCATCTTGGGGGGATTACCATCCCACTCAAAAACCGCTATTATTCTCAATATTAATCTCAGGATTTTTAGAGCAATGCAGAAAAGGGTCTTCGTGGCGGGTCACAACGGCATGGTAGGTTCCGCCATAATCAAACAGCTTGAAAAAACACCCAATATCGAAGTAATCACTCGGTCCCGTGCTGAACTAGACCTCACTCATCAACACAGCGTAATCGAATTCTTTTCCGACGAAAGAATTGATGAGGTTTACTTAGCTGCCGCCAAGGTAGGTGGCATTCACTCCAACGACACCTACCCCGCCGAGTTCATCTACCAGAACCTGATACTCGAAGCCAACGTCGTGCACCAGGCCTATCGGCACGGCGTGGACAAACTCCTGTTTTTAGGCAGTTCCTGCATCTACCCTCGCCTTGCCGAGCAACCGATGCGTGAAAATGCCCTGCTAACCGGCCCTCTTGAGCCCACCAACGAACCCTATGCCCTGGCCAAAATTGCCGGCATCAAACTGTGTGAAAGCTACAACCGCCAATACGGTACCGACTACCGCAGCGTAATGCCCACCAACCTGTACGGCCCGGGCGACAACTACCATAGTGAGAACAGCCACGTCATTCCCGCTCTGCTGCGTCGCTTCCACGAGGCAAAACAAACCAACGCAAAAAACATCACGATCTGGGGCACCGGCAAGCCCCTGCGCGAATTCCTACATGTGGATGACATGGCCCGCGCCTCCATCCACGTTATGAACCTGCCAGTCGCACATTACAGCGCCGCCACCGACCCACGTCTGAGTCACCTTAACGTGGGCACCGGCACCGATTGCTCCATTGCCGAGCTGGTACATACTATTGGGAAAGTAACAGGCTACACGGGCACCATAAGCTACGACACCAGCAAACCTGACGGTGTCCCCCGAAAACTCATGGACAGCAGCAAACTCATCAGCCTTGGCTGGCAACCCCAACATACCCTGACATCGGGCCTACTAAATGCCTACCAGTGGTACATTGAACACGCCGACACTGCGAGAACCTAAATGACACAAAAAAC
>JADGEN010000173.1 GCA_016744355.1 Halieaceae bacterium | reverse complement strand
GTATAGGCCGCCGCTGGAAACTCGTGAACAACACCACCGGTACCGGCAAAGCCGATATCCCAGTGCCGTCTGGGAACACCCAGAGTGCCCGCACCCATCAGGAACAAGCTGACACCTGACATACCCAGCCCATAGATGTAAGGCTGCCATCTGGCCAGACCTTTCCACACCAGCTCCCGTCGAAACAGCACAGGCACCAGCCAAAACGACAGCGCCATAAAGGCCAGGGTAGTACCCAATACCACCGTCGCGTGGAAGTGGCCCGGCACATACAAGGTATTGTGAATCAGGATATTGATCTGCTCGGCGCCCATTACCACACCGGTAATGCCGCCAAGGAAACCAAAACCTACCAGGGAAATAAACATTCCCGAAAATGTCGGGTTACCCCAGGGCGCTTTGCGCAACCAGGTGAACATACCTGCCGTATGCCCCTTCGCACGCTGAGCAGCCTCGATAGATCCGGGTACTGTTAAGCCGTGAACCATGGAGGCCATCACGGCAAGATACATGGCATAGCTGGTATTAAACATTTTGTAGTTTGAACTCAGGCCGGGGTCTACCAACAAGTGGTGAACACTGGCGAGTTGCAGGAACAATATATACATCAGGAACGCCGTGCGACTGACTTTTTCTGACAGAGGCCGCGCGCCAAACACGATAGCGGCAATGGCGTACCATACCGAAACGTGAGCAGCCACGTTGATCTGCTGTGATGAATGGCCAAATGCCCACCAGATCATACGGTAGGCCAACACATTGATCTCGCCGACCAGCCCGACACTCCACAGAAAAGTGGGCACCAGGATAATGGCACCACTAACAATGGTGAAAACTGCAATAATCGCTGCTGTAACGGCACCAAAACTCACCAGAGGTAACGATCCTTCGTAGGTTTTTTCTGACTTGGCCACCACCAGCGTGCCGAAAAATACAAAGCAACCAATTAACGCACCGACCGCAAATAGAATCAGACTGAGATAAAACAGCGGAGGGGCCTGCATAGGCACATAAGACGTCATCATCACACTGGAATTACCCTGCAGCACAACCACATTATTCATGATTGCGCCAATGAGCATCAATGCGAACCCCAGCCAGGCCCAGCGGGGTGTTGCCAGGCGACAGCCGAGCAACACCGACGAACAAAAATACAAAACAGCTATTTCAAAAAATATTATGAAAAATATCAGCACATTGAGACCGTGTGCCGTCAGTACCATATAAAAATCTTCTGCACCGAGCAGGTGAACTGCCTGCCATCGAGTCAGGCCCACCATCAGGCCATGTATCCCACCAATCAGCAGGAAAACCACCGCTGCAACGGCATTTGCCTTCAGCAGGTTCTCGGCATTACTAAAAAATTTCAGTCCGGTATCCGGACAGGTTCTAAAATTATTGTTAGCCATCACTCTTCCCCTAATCCACTACCAGTATTTTGCCAATCATCAAGTGATGACCTATGCCGCAGTACTCATTACAAATGACCGAGTATTCGCCGGAGGCATTGGGCGTGAGAGTAAAGACATGCTCGTAACCGGGCACAACCTGTATATTGATGTTGGCAGGCTGAAGCGAAAAGCCATGCTGCCAGTCCAGCGAAGAAAGGTGGAAGCGATAGGTTTCGCCCTTCTTCAGTTCGAGTATTGGCCACCAGTCCCACAGTCGCGCCAGCATATACACATCACCACCGGCGGGTGGGGCTACAACCGGGTAGTTGCGCGGACCTTCCTTGCGCACTTCATACTTATCTACGAAGGCTTGCGTTGATTCCTGAAAGGCCTTGGCAGTAGTCTGGTAGGTTTCAGTTCCGAGGTTCTGTTTTCCCACTACATGCCAGTAAGGCATCATAAAGGTCATCACCATGCCCCAAACGAAGACTAGCGATATCCAGAGCAGCTCTGACTTGTGAATCGGTTCATTCCACCAAATTTTCTTGGCGGGAGGCGAGAGACTGGACATAGGTAACCCCTTCTACGTTGGCAAACTTCTTGTTTTATTTTTTATAGTTAACGCGCAGGAATCATGACAATTTCCATGATTCCCCAGCCAAGATAAAGTACAGCTGGCGTGGCCACACCTATGAAAAGTAGTAAAAATGGGTTATCCAGCAATTTTTGCATCATTGGAATATCGCCGTCATCGCCCTGATTTTGGTCTGACATGTTATTTTCCTCTACATAGAGACATCACATCTACTGCGACAAAACGTCGCACCCAATGAGCTTACTCCCTCAAATTGCAAAGAATCTTGACTTCAATCAATTTATTACTGTTTGCCCTGTGTTTCGGGCAAACATGTCACGCCGTCAACAGCCGCAGCGGTAGCTGACTGGAAATCCAGCCCGGAATTGATCAATGTCTTTCCAGGAGGCTGATAGATGAACGCGCATAGCTTGAGGTGGCGCAGCAAGTTTGGAGGAAGAACACACTCTGCTGAGCCCGCCTCCTCTCGCAACTCAACTGTCCTGGCCCAACTGCCTGCACAATCCACCTGCCAATGGGCCTCCATCTCCGCCGCGGTCACAGTTATACGCTCGTTCACCGCATTAGAATTATCATCAGCGCATACAACGAGCGTTGTCAGGGAGAAACAAACCAAGCAGGATAGAATACGCATAGGGCACGCTAACTCAAATTAGCCCCACCATGTTTGATGCATATCAACGAGGCCTGTAGCTTCTGGTAATAGCATGAGCGGTCATGCAACGTGTGCCTGCGGGCACCTCACCGAGAGTTTCTATGCCCGTTCGTCGCATCACCTTTATGCTATGCGCAATCGCATTGCTCACTTTCTGCATAAAAGGCACCGCGGGTGAACTCACTTTGCAGCAAGCCCAGCGAGTATTCCCGAACGCGTCGATAATCACCCCGCTCAATGGAAAAGCACCCGCCTATTCGGTACGCAGTGAAACCAAACAACTGGGCTACGCCTTCACCACCGGTGAGCTGGCGCCTATATCGGCCTACTCAGGAAAGATCATCAACACCGTCATCGCACTGGGCGAAGATGGTGTTATCAAAGCGATAGATATTCTGCACCATGAAGAGCCCATTCTGGTTATAGGCATTTCAGATGCCGACATGAAAGCTTTTGTCGACCAATTCAAGGGTAAGAAAACCACTGACCGCATCCGCGTGGGCGCCCAGGGCCGGGAAGGTTACGTGGGAATCGACGGCATCACCGGAGCCACTATTACCACCATGGTGCTCACCAGCTCGGTAAACAAGTCGGTGCACAAAGTCGCTGACGCCTACGGTATCCCCCGCAGCAATACCCCCCCAATGCCGGGCATGGCAACGATCAGCCCTCAGACCCTGGTCGATGAAATACCCGCGTGGAAGTTCATGTGGGAAGAGCGCGCCTTCGAGCTGATCATCGTGTCGCTTGCGCTGCTGCTACTCATGGTCATTCTTTTTATGCAGGACTGGTTGGTAGAACACAAGAATCTGTTTCATCGGGTGCGCGTCGGCTACTTGATATTTACCGTTGTTTTCATTGGCTTTTATTGCTCAGCCCAGCTTTCAGTTGTCAACCTGTTGGCTTTTTTCCACAGTCTCGCAGGTGGGTTTTCCTGGGACACCCTGCTTATTTCACCGGTGGTTTTTCTGCTCTGGGCCTTTGTCGCAGTCAGTATCATCTTATGGGGTCGCGGTGTGTACTGCGGCTGGCTATGCCCCTTTGGTGCAGCGCAGGACCTGATCAGCAAACTGGCCAACAAGCTTGGCTTTGAAGGCTATCGCCTCCCTCCGCGCCTACACGAAAGGCTGTGGGCCATTAAGTATTTCATTCTCATCGCCCTGGTGGGCTTATCCCTGGATTCCATGGTAACGGCCGCCCGCCTGGCTGAAGTAGAGCCGTTTAAAACCACTTTTGTTCTACATTTTATGCGCGAACCCGTATTTGTAATCTATGCAGTAGGTCTGCTGGCACTCTCTGCACTGAACAGCAAGTTCTATTGTAAGTACCTATGCCCACTGGGCGCCGGATTAAGCTTCATCACGCGCTTTCGTATTTTTGATTGGCTGCGGCGCAGAGTGGAATGCGGCACACCCTGCCAATCCTGCGCTCACCAATGCCAGATCGCCGCTATCAAGCCTACTGGCGAAATTATCGACAACGAATGCCACTATTGCCTGGAGTGCCAGGTGACCTACTGGGACGACCACCGCTGCCCTCCTATCGTTGAGAAACGCAAGAAACGGGAGAAACGGGAAATGAAGTCCCGTGGAGTCATCGCATCGGATTCCTGACATATCGACTTAACTTCTGTTGATGTGAGTCAAGGTATCTAGCGCTAATAGGCCTACTCTGGCTCAGGTAAGAAAAAAACGTATTCCCAAGGGGGGAAGAGAATGAAATCCAAACATAAGAAATTCACTACACTACTGCCGATGGCGGCAGTGTTTGCAGGGCTTGCGCTCTCATCAGGGTTGGGTCTGGCGCAGGACAAAGCCGATCACCCAAGCGTAACACCTGGGGAAATGGCATATAAAGGTGCTCCTGTAGCTGGCGCTGAAGGGTTAAAGCGCGTGATATCGCCGGGCGCACCCGACATGACGCAGGAAGAATATGACTATGCGACCAAAACCTATTTTGAGCGCTGTGCAGGTTGTCACGGAGTGTTGCGCAAAGGTGCAACTGGCAAGCCACTAACCACGGACATCACTCAGGCGCGTGGCACGGAATTCCTAAAAGTACTGATCAACTATGGCAGCCCGGGTGGCATGCCTAACTGGGGTACTTCAGGTGACATGAGCGATGACCAGATCGACATTATGGCTCGCTTCCTGCAGCACGAACCCCCTGTTCCTCCCGAGTGGGGAATGAAGGAAATGAAGGAAACCTGGAAGGTTTATGTACCTGTTGCCGAGCGTCCCACCAAAAAGCAGCACAAATACGATGTCGACAATATCTTTGGTGTGACTCTGCGTGATTCCGGAGAAGTTGCCCTGATAGACGGTGACAGCAAGGACATTATCGCCATCCTGAAAACGGGCTATGCGGTGCATATTTCCCGCCCTTCACATACCGGGCGCTACCTGTACACCATTGGCCGCGATGCCAAGATTGACTTGATCGAT
>JADGEN010000172.1 GCA_016744355.1 Halieaceae bacterium | reverse complement strand
CGATATAATAGCGGACAAGAAAATCGAGGACCAGTTTGCGCAGTTTGAGCGCGAGGGCTACGGACACTTTCCAGTGTGCCTGGCTAAAACTCAATACAGTTTTTCTACCGACCCCCAGTTGATGGGCGCGCCGCGTAATCACAAGGTTCCCATTCGCGAGTTGGTGCTGGCGGCCGGGGCTGAGTTTTTAGTGGTAGTGTGCGGCAGTGTTATGCGCATGCCGGGTTTACCTCGAGAGCCAGCGGCAAATAACATCTTTGTCAATGAACAGGGTCAGATTGAAGGCTTGTTTTAACACCGGTGTGTGAGCGAACACACCTTAGAAGATTAATACGAAGGATAGACCTTTTTATGAAAGTACTAAGACGGTGTAGTTTTATTGTTGTACTGGTGTTTCTCGCTGCCTGTGGAGACTCTGCGCAGGAGGAGTCCATTGTACAGATAGTAGAGGCAGCGCAACCGACCTCCGCAGAGGCTTCCGATGTCTCTACGATGCCCGCACAGGATTCGACAGATTCATCCGTCGTTGCCACGGACGAAACCTTGTCCGAAGCCTACTCTATGCTGAATAAGCGCAACGGCGACCTGGACACTTTGATCGAGTCACGGGCCATACGAGTGCTTACCGTATACAGTGCCGGCCGTTATTATCTCGACGGGCCAGCGGAAAAGGGTCTGGTTTACGAAATGTTCAAGCGTTTTGAAAACGATTTGAATAAATCGCTGAAAAGCGGTCACGTGCGCGTGCATGTTGTTTTTGTCCCGGTGGCCAGAAACCAATTGATTCCCGCATTGTTGGCAGGTCAGGGTGATGTTATCTCTGCGGGTCTTTCCATTACACCCGAGCGCCAGAAGTTAATTGATTTTAGTATGCCGGTTAGTAAAAGCGTCTCTGAAATCCTTGTCACCGGGCCATCTGCCCCCAAGCTAAGTTCCATAGACGACCTCTCGGGGCAGACTATTCATGTGCGCATGACCAGCAGCTATAGAGAAAGCCTGGAGGAGCTTAACCAGCGTTTTGCTGAGCAAGGAAAAGCACCGTTGAAAATTGAGCCCATCTCCGAGCTGTTGGAAGACGACGACCTGGTAGAAATGGTTAACGCCGGCTTATTGCCCTGGGCCGTGGTCGATAGCTATAAAACTCAACTGTGGGACGGTGTTTTCAAGGATCTGGTTTTCAGAAAAGACATCATGTTCCGCTCCGGTGCTAAAATTGCCTGGGCATTTCGTAAGGACAGCCCCAAGCTGGAGGCTGCGCTGAATAAATTTGCCAAGAAAAATCGTCAGGGCACATTGATTGGTAACGTGCTCACTAACCGTTATGTGCGAGATTTTGACTGGGCCGCCAATGCCCTTGGTGGAGAGGACTATAAGCGTTTCAAGAAGCTGGAAGAGATCTTTAAAACCTACGGTGAACAGTATGGCATGGACTACCTAATGGTCGCTGCGCAGGGTTATCAAGAGTCCAGACTGGATCAAAGTGTGCGCAGTAGCGCTGGTGCGATAGGTGTTATGCAGGTTTTGCCTACTACAGCAGCGGGACGTAATGTGGGCATTAAAGACATCACGGACGTAGACGCCAACATCCATGCCGGTGTCAAGTATATGAATTTTTTACGCGAGCGCTATTTTTCAGATTTGGATACCGATCCGGCGAATCAGGCCTTTCTCGCGCTCGGGGCCTACAACGCAGGGCCATCGCGTATGATAAAAATGCGCGCGAAAGCCAAGAAGCTGGGCTATGATCCCAACGTCTGGTTTGATAACGTAGAAGTGATAGCCGCGAGAGACATCGGTGCAGAGACCGTGCAGTATGTGGCGAATATTTATAAGTATTATCTGGCCTATAAGTTGACAGCCGAAACCGAAATAAAGCGAATTCAAGCCCGTGAAGAGGCTGGTATCAAGCAACATTGAAAATGGAGTACTGAACATGTTTAACACCAAATTCCTGCTAGCAGGAGGCATTGGGGTGCTGTTGGCTTTGCCATCCCTGAGTGCTGCCGTTGAATTAAAAGTTACTAATGAGACTGGCGAGCCCCTGCCTCAGGTGATGGTTACCCGTACTGTTGTCGAGAAGGTTAAGGCTGACCTTAGTGATGATGGTTATGCGCCCGACGGTGTGACTAATCCTGCGGATACAACACTCACCCGGTTTACTGATGCAGGCGGTAGCGTCCAGTTTGACGACACCGATGCTGCCGTTAACTATCGCGTCAGGGCTCAGGGATACGTAGATCTGCATGTCGGTGGTTCGGCTTTGCCTCCCCCTGCAGAACCGGGTCAGGAAATTGCATTGGAACTAAGCATGGAAGCTATGACGCAGCAGCAGCTTATTGCCAGCTACCCTTCCAATGTGTGGTTGTCCCAGCTGAGCTTCGGCGGCGATGAGAATCTCAAGAAAACCTTCGCACTCAACTGTGCCTTCTGCCATCAGCAGGCTTCACCTTTTATGCGCAACGAGCGCACCACTGAGCAGTGGGTCAGCGTTTTTGATCGCATGAACAGTTATGGTGCCCAGCTCCCCGATGAACAGCACGAGAAAATTGCCGAGCTTCTGCAGAAAGAATATCGAGAGTTGCGCGAGAATCCCGAGGTAGTGCCTGCACCGCGTCCCTGGGAGACCCATCTCTCAAACATCGAAATGAAGGAGTGGGTAATAGGTGATGGTTTTTCCCAAATGCACGACTTCATCATTCATCCTAATGGCTTTGTCTATGTGGGTGACAATCTGTTTGATCGCCTGTATGAGATTAACCCTGATACGGGTGACTACACCGTTTATAAAGTTCCCCACAAAGAGGGGCAGACCGTAGGCGGAATTTTGGGCAATCGCTTTGTGACGTTCCCCAAAATGTATAATTATCTGGGCGTTCACTCTTTCGCCATCTCGCCAAAAGATGGACATATTTTTATCACGCCTTCCATGCAGCAGGAACTTCTGGAATTTGACCCGGTAGCCAAGAAATTTATAACACATGAAATGCCAGCTGGTTACTATCCTCATACGATTCGCACCGACGCGAATGACAAAGTGTGGTTTACGCTGGCAGTGTCGTCCCAGATAGCAATGTTCGATCGCACTACCGAGAAGTTCAAGCTCTACGACTTGCCGGCCAGGGGTATCAAGGAATGGATGACACTGCAGTTGTTGCCAGTTATTTTTTGGTTTGAACCCGAGAACCGCCCGCGTCCCAGCCCGGATAGCGAATCCAATGGCCTGCCTATGCCCTACGGCATTGATGTGGCCCCCAACGGTGATGTGTGGGCCACCCGGCTCTATGCCAATGACATTGCACATATTGATGCCCAGACCGATGAGCTGACCATGATCGACTTTCCTTTTAAGGGGCCAAGGCGTCTACGGGTTGATGCACAGGGTATGGTGTGGATCGTTGCATTTCAGGATTCGCTGTTAGTTAAATACGACCCAAATACCAACTTGTTCAGTTCTTATGAATTGCCTGTGGTGAATGAAATTCCCTATTCGCTAAATGTAGATAAAGCACGCGGCGTGGTATGGGTGAACGGCAATCAGTCGGATACTCTTCTGTCTTTTGATATTGCTACCGAGACGTGGAAGGTCTATCCCATGCCCAGGCAGCGCTTCTTTACTCGTGATATTGAAATATCGGAAGAAGACGGTGCCGTTTACACAACCAATTCCCATTTCCCTACATGGCAGTCCGAGGGGGGGGTGCCGACCTTGCTGCGCATTACTCCGCTGGCAAATAGCGCAGGGGAGTAATGATGTGCGCGCGCCAGTTTGCTCTGGCTCTACTCGCTCTAAGCTCCGTCGGATCGGCATTTGCTGACGAAGGCTGGCTTTATTATGGCGGTGATCAGGGCGGAAAACACTATTCCAGCGCCAGCCACATCGACAAAAGCAATGTCGATAAACTCGACGTGGCCTGGGTGCATCGCAGTGGCGACGTGGAAACATTTGGCGATGACATGGAAAACACTTCCACCCAGTCAACACCCATTTTACTGCCCAAGGCAGCGGGTGAGTCACTGGCCTATTGCACGCCGTTTGCACGAGTGATTGCGTTAGACCCGGGCACCGGTGAGCAACGCTGGCAATTTGACCCGAAAATAGATAGGCGCGGCACTCGAACCTTTCGCTGCCGTGGCGTGAGTTACGCAGAGGAAACTCGCGTTGCAGATGGCGCGCAGTGTCGGCATCGACTATATCTGGCAACCCACGACAGGCGCTTATGGGCAATAGACGCGAAAAACGGTAAACCCTGCGAAGACTTTGGTAATAAAGGCGTCGTAGAGTTGTTTGGTGATGAGGGTTATGTGCCCGGCGACATAAGCAGTTCCTCAGCCCCAACGGTCGCGGGTGGTTTAGTGGTGGTAGGGTCAGGTATTATCGATTTTTCTCGCTCTACTACGCCGCGTGGAACGGTCTCTGCATTTGATGGTTTGAGTGGTGAGTTGCGTTGGCAGTTTGATCCCTTGGTGGGTCACCCCAGAAGTGGCGCTGCCAACGTCTGGGCGCCTATTTCAGTGGACGAAGAAAACCAGCTGCTCTATTTGCCCACCAGCGCGTCCTCGCCCGACTACTATGGAGTGAATCGCCCCGGTGACGATCTATACGCCAACAGTATCGTCGCTCTGGAATTACAAACCGGAAAGATACGCTGGCACTTTCAGCATGTGCGCCATGATCTGTGGGACTACGATACGCCCGCGCAGCCCATATTGTTTGAGTGGAAAAAAGACGATAAATCAATTCCCGCCCTGGTGCAGGTTACCAAGCAGAGCTATGTGTTTGTGTTTAACCGCTTAACGGGAGAGCCTCTGTGGGAAATTACAGAGCAGCCAGTACCGCCCTCGCAGATTCCCGGCGAACACGCCTCGCGCACTCAGCCCAAGCCTATTGCTCCACCTCCGCTGGTCGACTCCTTTTTAATGCCTTCTGAGGTGTGGGGCTTAACACCATGGGACAAAGGCAGTTGTGCCAAGCAGCTTGCTAAAATGAACAACCTGGGCCTGTTTACGCCTACCAGCGAGAAACTTACGCTGATGTACCCAGGTAGTCTGGGCGGTGCCAACTGGGGCGGAGGTGCGCTGCTTTCCGACTCAGGTGTGTTGT
>JADGEN010000171.1 GCA_016744355.1 Halieaceae bacterium | reverse complement strand
CAGGCTGGGAATGGCTATGCCTATTGGTTTGACGGGCTGGTTACTGCTTGGCATAGGTCTGTCGACGATCAATAGCTACGGCGTTCTCATTGTGGCGATATTCTTCTTTATACTTGCCTATCGAGGCGTCATGGATACTTCAGGCCTTACGCGCTTGAGGTTTAACGTATGGCAATCCGTCATTACTGTTTGGGCTGTAATCTCTGTTGTATGCCTTGTGTCTGCGATACCGATGGGCCTACTGTCAACTCCGAACATGATTGTTACAGGTAATCAGAGTTGGTCTCATTTCTATAGTTTCTTTCAAGACAGGTCGACAGCAGCCCTGTTTCCAGAGGCAACAGTGTTTAGTGTTCCGATGTTCGCTTACCGTGTAGTAATGCTGGCGTGGTCGCTTTGGCTGGCTAACAGATTAATGACGTGGGCCGCATGGGGGTGGAAGTCATACAGCCACCAGGAGACGTGGCGTCCGGGTGCTCCTAAAGTCAAAAAGTCTGCGGCGTCAGATAGCGAGAACGGTTAGTGATAGTTTCACGGCTGACAGTAATGCCTCGCTCGGCTAGCAGGCCCCCTTTGAATGATTCAGCGCGCCGGCGATGGCGGTAGCACTTAGCTACCGGCTTCTACTCGCCACCCACTCCTGCGCCGCCTCGGCGTCCATAAACCAGGGAAAATAAGCCCGGGCATCGTCGAAACCATTAGCAAAGCGCTCGGCGGTTTCCCGGTCATCATTGGCCAGTGCGTAAATCGCCAGCGCGTGATCAGGCGGTGGCAGCAACAGTGAGTTGGTCCACTGCACAATGTATTGGGCGATGTCCCAAAAGGACTCAAAAGTAGCGTTCATCCAGTCCTCATCGAACTCACCACCAGCTCGAGCCACAATGGCATCGAGGTAGACACGACTGGCCTTACTGGCATTGTTGGAGCCCTGCCCGGTGATCGGGTCATTCAGGCAGACCGTGTCACCGATACCCATCACTAGCGCGCCGGAGGGCAGACGCGCCACGGGCTTTTTGATAGTCGGGGGGAAACGTCCCGCAAGAATGCCATTGTCGTCGGTTAGTTCTACCTGTTCGCAGCGCGCTGCCTCTAGCGGGAAGTGACGGGCAAGAATATCTTTACTCATCTGTAGATGCGCTTCGGGAGAGTCAACCTCGCCCCAGCAGTCCATCTCGCCTCCTGGAACACCTTCAAATACCATGATGTCGCACGGACCGGTTGTGGTGAGTGCGGGGAATGAGAAGTACTCCCCCACCCCGGGTGCGATATTAAAGCCCACCTTGCTGTAATCGTCGTCCTGGCGCATACCGTTCACGTAGGTGAGACCCAATGCACGCATGGGTCGATCGAAGGCGGAGCGCTCGGCATCCCGCTCGAACAACTTGCCTACTTCACCCTTGCCGGAAGCCACCAGCACCAGATCTGACTCTGCGGCGTAAGTTTCCAGCTCCTCGATCCCGGCATCGCAGATTACCAACTCGCCTCCCAGTTCCTCAAAGCGCGCCATCCAGCGTGGCATTTTCACCCTCTGGTCAACGGACTGGGCAGGAGCGTCTAACCTGGCCGCCCAGTTGATAAGAGCACTGGGGTCCGGGTTATCGATTGTCAATCCTATACCGTTGACCTTGGGGCAGCTCTCGTCCCAGTAATTGAGGCCAAGATCGCGCTCATAGGACAGGGCGGTGTCAAACATACACTGACTGGACAAAATTTTGCCTGTAGCGACTTCCTCGGCAGTGCGATTAGTGACGACACGAACTTTATGTCCAGCCTGGAGAAGACCCATGCCAAGTTGCAATCCAGCCTGACCCGCGCCAATGATGGTGAAATTATTCATGATTATACCCTCAGAGTCGTTGAGGGTTCAGGCTATCAACACACTGCGAAACCAGCTATTCAACCAGCGCAGACTTTATTCAGTAACTGCGACAAGTGAACGGCCAGAGCACTTTAACGTCTGAGTGTTTCCGAAGGGGTTTCGCCATAAGCCTGGCGATACTGGGCTGCGAAACGGCCCATCTGGGTGATACCACTGCGTGTGAGAATATCTGTCACGGTGGCATCACTGACGGCTTGCTGCAAATCACTGCGCACTTGTTCCAGGCGCAACTGACTAAAACGCTTCATGGGAGCGACCCCACGAAATCGCCTGAAGGCATCGAACAGCGAACGACTGCTGACGCCGGTCACCTCGACTAGATCTGTAATAGAGACAGACTCGCGTATATTCTCCAGCATATAGGCCTCGGCAACTTTCACCTGACGGGGCGCAATACCACTTCCAGGATCCTCTAGCATAGGAGTGTAATTGTGTGGCAGCGCGTGCAGCAAATTGGTGACTAGCATGCCCTCCATCGCATTCTTTTCAACCCCACCCAGGGACTCAAAAGTACCGCCGTCCACATCATTGATCAGGCATTTCACAAAGCGCCACCAAGAGGCCACCCGGGGATTTTTCTCGAGAGACATCATAGGTTCGAATACCAGAGGTCTGGATATATCACTCTGGATCAAGCGGCTCAGCTCCTGCTCCACCGCCGAGCGCTGGATCTGGATCAATAGTTTGGCGCAGTCCTCACTCCAGATCATAGAAGTTTCTTCTGACGGGCTAATTACGGAAGCAGTGCTGGGGTCGCTGGTAAAGCGGGTACTACCCGTCTCGATATCGGCGCCCCCTTCCAGCGGCAACTGCAACAGGAAAAAATTCTCCAGGCAACCTGGGCTCACCTTCACCCGCTGGGAGTACGTCATGTAATTGACGGAGAGCTTGTCGATTCGCGCGTGGTTATGCACCGCGTGGAAACCGCAGCGATTACCCGAATTCATCGCCTGCAGCTCGTGGTCACAATAAAAACCACTAACCACTTCGCGGGCAGCATCCATGCTACGGGTATTCAAAACCCGGTAATTCTCGAGCGGCACCGGCATAAACGAACCGTGAGTGGATTGGGAGAGCATTCAAATTTACCCTGAGCTGATCAAAAAGTAAACGCCTCAGGCAGAGCCAGCTAGGCGCCCTGCCCCTCCATCAACAGAGGCATCAGGGGATAATGCTGTTCCGGCCCCATTGCAGTGTATCCCCCGTCCACAGGAAGTTCCGCACCGGTTACATAGGAGGCCTGTTCGGAGGCGAGAAAGACAACCACATTGGCCACCTCTTCGGCATCCGCCACCCGTCCCATCAGGTTGTAGGGCGTGGAGACCTTATCTGCATGGGCGCGATTATCACCCGTGAGCCCCTCGAAAGGATCGGACCAAATATGTCCCAGCCTGGCCATATTGACCCGAATACCGTCCTGAGCGTACTCCACGGCCTGACTTTTATTCAAATGTATCATCGCGGCCTTGGACACCGGATAGGTCCAGCGGCCGATGTGCGGCGCAACACCGGAAACAGAGCCTATATTGACAATGTTGCCACCGCTCTCTTTAAGGTGAGGGCGCACCATCTCTCCCAGAATTGCTGGAGAAACAGCGTTGGTGTTGAGGGTGTTTAGCCAGGTTTGGCGGTCGGAGTCACTGCCCTCGTCATCGTAGCCACACGCGTTATTGACCAGCACATCAATGCGGGAAAACTGCTGCACTGTGGTGTCTACCAGACGACGCAACTGCTCATCATCGGTAATGTCAGTTTGAACATAAAGGCTGCGCTCTCCCAATTTATCCTGCATCGCCTGCCCTGCATCGACACTGCGAGCCGCTATCACAACAGTGGCTCCCAACTGATGAAATTTCTGTGAAATTGCCGCACCAATCGAGGCCGCCCCACCCGTAACGATAACTACCTTGCCCTGCATTGAAATCATAGCTTTATACCTGTTGGTTGAATCAGAAGTCGCCAAAGTTGTAGTTCGCGGAGAGATAGTATTCTCTACCACGGGAGTACACCGCCTCGTATGACTGGAATGCATCACCAATTATGCCGCTGATCATGAACTTCTCGTCTGTGAGATTCTTGCCGCCAACGGTGAGCGTGTATCGCTCATCAACAGACCGCCAGGTAAAGTTGGCGTTTACCAGATCGTAGGAACTCTGGTAAATTTCGGGCGAATTGAAGGTATCCATATACTGTTCATCCCGGTATGACCAGTCCAGGCGAGCTGTACTCGTGCCCCGGTCACCGAAATCGAAATCTCTGGACACAGAAGCATTCGCTGTAAGCGAGGGTACACGCTCCAGGTCGTTGTTCTTGTCTACAAAGGTTTCACTGCTATCTATTTTACTGTACTCGGCATCCACCAGGCCCAGCCCCGCCTCGATCTTCCACTGTGCTGCCGGCATCCATTCCAGTTCAAGTTCAGCCCCCTGTATTTCGACCTCGGCAGCATTTTTGGTCACAGGAGCAACACTGGTAAAGACCTGGATCTGGAAATCGTCGTATTCGGTCATGAACAGTGCGCCGTTCAAGCGCAGGGTGTTGTCCTCATTGGAAAACTTGAAACCGAGCTCATAGCTGGTGACAAACTCCGGTTCGAAGGAGGGAATCAAGTCTACATCCGATGTGCCGGGAGGGGCTGTTGCACCCGCTACCTGAGGTGGAAATACGCGCTGACTGAAGCCACCACTTTTAAACCCCTCGGAGTAAGTAGCGTATGTCATCATAGAGTCTGTGATCTGCCAACGCAGGTTGACCATTGGCGTCGTCTCTTCAATGGATAACTCTTTTTCCACATGGGGCAGTACGCGGCTACCCGCTTGCATAAAGGGTGCGTCCAGAGAGGGGTGACCAGAGCCGGCGAAGTAGTTTTCGATAATGTACTGGTCCGGCAAAAACTTCTTGCTTTCATCGGTATAGCGCAGGCCCACGGTCAGGGTAAGGTTGTCGAGCAAGTCATAACCGCCCTGCGCAAACAGGGCAGTACTGCGGTTATCAAACTGACCGCCACTGACAAAATTGGAGACCGTGAAATCCAGAGTATTCTTGTTGTCGCCATCCTCCTCAAAATAGTAGGCGCCGAGAATCCAGTTCAGACGGGAATCCATTGAGCTGCCAATCAACTGCAGCTCCTGGGTGAACTGGGTTTGCTCCAGCTCATCGAGAAACTCCGAAACTCTGAAGGGTGAGCCGTCGCCATCACGACCAAACTCACTGTCCAGATCCCGGTAACCAGTAAG
>JADGEN010000170.1 GCA_016744355.1 Halieaceae bacterium | reverse complement strand
GTAGTCGAGTTGTAATTTGTTAACGTGGCATCCAGCCAGTTCTTGGGGAAAAAGATATCACCCGTTATTTGTATTTCCTGTAGCAACTCCAGACTGGGCAGTAGATACGGCTCCGAGCCAGCAACGCGCAACGGGTGGTGGAGGTTTTGCAGCGCATCCAATACCCAGGATTCAATCTGCCTATTTTCTTCCAACGCTAAAGAGGAGAAAAAGCGATCCCGCTCGGCTTGATCGGCTGACAGAGAGGGCACAAGGAAACGTAGCTTGCGCTGGCTATCCGGGTTGTCTGTGTTGGCGATTTGCGCGGTGACGATATCACCGGACCGTTGCGGCATTTTTATCGCCAGTATTTGCGCCAGGTCTATCTGGTCGTTTTCTGACAAAGTCAGCTTGTCGATCTTGAGCTCGCCTGCCCAAACCTCATAGACCTTCTGCGTAGCGTCGGGTGAGAGCGCGATATCCGCAAAGGCTTCGAAGTATATTTTCTTCCTGCTGCTAAGTGTCTCGTCGAGCATGGACTGCCAGAGCAATGATTCCAGTCTCGCTGCTCGCTGCATACGAGTTTCGGGAGTCATAAAGCTCCAGTAAATTCGGTGCAGCTGCTGCAGAGCGAGGTTCAGAATAAGTTGGTTTTTCTCACTACCGACAATTATCTGTAAAGCCTCAAAATAGGGCTCTATCTCAACGCCCGGGCCTGCGAGAAATTGTTCGTACAGATTGATTAGCTCTGAGCCTTTTTCAACCTCACTTAACTGAGCCCAAATATCCAGATTAGTCAGGGAGGCGGGAAACTGACCGTAACCAAAACCGTTGGCGTTAAACACCAAATGGCTCTCAGCCCCCAAGCGATTGCTCTCTATCGATATGTTCGTGTTAGTAGAGCGCACAGTGTCGCTATAAACCTTGCCCGCTACATGCGTGTTCACGTCGAACTGCTGAGGCCAGATCCGCTTGCTGCCCGATGCGTCTATTTGTACCAGCATATATGCGTCTTTCGTCTCAGCAGATAAGCGCTCAAACTGTGGGCGCCCCGCAGTGTTTACCCAGACATCGCTCCAGGCCTGCAGATTCTTCTCGGATTTTCTGTCCAGAATACTGACCAGATCCGGCCAGGTTGCATTGCCGAAGGAATAGGTCTGTAAGTATTCCTGCAAACCCTCGCGAAATTCATCCTCGCCTATTAACGCCTCGAGCTGGCGCATCATAATGGGTGCCTTATTGTAAATAATGGCGCCATACATCTGCCCGGCTTCATTGAGATTGTCCAGCTGCTGGCGGATGGGATTGGCGCCAGCCGTGCGGTCGACGGAATATGCAGAAGGGTAATGCCTAACGAGAAAATTAAGATCGTGGTCTATATCGGGGAAACCGGGATTAACAATCTTCGCCGCCATGAAGTTTGCGAACACTTCCTTGGTCCACACATCGTTAAACCATTCCATGGTAACTAAATCACCAAACCACATATGTGCGGTTTCATGCGCAATCAGACTGGCGCGGGAAAGCAACTTCATCTGCGATGGCGATTCGTCCAGCAACAAACTGGAGGCGCGATACTGTATAGCACCCACATGCTCCATGCCGCCGTATTGGAAGGTGGGTATCAAGGCAAAATCGAATTTCTGGTAGGGGTATGGGATTCCTGTATAGGTCTCAAGCCAATCGAGAGAGGCACCGTGCAAGTCGAATATCGCATCGAGATTGCGGTTCAATTTCTCTGTGTCTGTTTCGCGGTGCAGCATGGTCATGGACCTGCCATTAACCTCACGGGTAATAGTTTCAAACTTTCCCGCTACAAACGAAAAAAGATAGGAACTGATCAGGTCTGACTTTTGAAACCGATATTCCGTTCTGGTATCGGTGGTTTCGATTGTCGCCACCGGCGCATTAGACAGCGCAACCCAACCTTCAGGGACGCCTAGCGTCAACTCGTAAGTAGCCTTGAGATCGGGCTGGTCAAATAAAGGAAATGCAGTTCGGGCTCGATCTGGCACAAACAGCGTGTACAGATATTCCGGATTTCGATTGAGAGAACCAGAGCCTGCAACAAAGCTAATTTCAATTTCATTGCGCCCGTTTTTGAGCTCGGACGCGGGTATGACGATGTGCTCGCTCTCGAAGCTGTAGGCAGATGCATGGCCG
Source organism: Halieaceae bacterium (assembly GCA_016744355.1). GTDB lineage: Bacteria > Pseudomonadota > Gammaproteobacteria > Pseudomonadales > Halieaceae > JBALVT01. The sequence continues at coordinate 3,037 of JADGEN010000170.1, read as the reverse complement.
TTACTAAACACAGTTTCAATTTTATCTTCGCTTTCGCGAAAGTCCAACTGCAGCGCGCCTACCGCATCGGCCAATTGAAATGAGATAACAACGTGACCCGCTATCGCCTCACCCGGTTGCTCTGGAATATCGAGCGCTAGACGATAATTTATATCCGAGATAACCGAGTAGCGAAACTGAGCCAGTTCCTGAGAGACGCCCGTCTCTACAATGAGATTTTGCGAGGCGCAGCCACCGAGGAAGCCTGCAGCAAATGCGGAAAGAAGAACTTTAGTTACCGAGATAAGACCTTGCATCATGGGAGCGCTTACATCCTGAAAGATTCGGGAGCGCTCGTCGATTGCATCGCCCTACCGATGAATAGAATTTCGGCGCATGTCAATGCGCCGGTGTTGTACTGGGCTGGGCGAACGCGAAAAACTACGCCTTGGCGTGCAGCTTAACCTGTAGGTCGGTGTAGCCCATCACAAAATTGGACTCAACCCGTTCTGGCTCGCCAAGCACTTCAATGTGAGAAAAACGCTCTAGCAGCTCTTCCCACAAGATTCGCAGTTGCATCTCGCCCAGGCGATTGCCCATGCAACGGTGGATACCAAATCCAAAGGACAAATGATGACGCGCCTTTTCCCGGTCGACAATAAAATCATTGGGATTGCTAATCACTTCATCGTCGCGATTACCCGACACATACCACATCACCACCTTGTCGCCTTTCTTGATGGTTTTACCGCCCATCTCAACATCCTGGGTGGCAATGCGTCGCATGTGACCAAGAGGCGTCTGCCAGCGGATAGTCTCCGATACCATATTGGTAATTAACGAATGATCAGCCTTGAGTTTGTCAAACTGCTCCGGGAATTTATTCAGCGCATAGACACTGCCAGTCATTGAATTTCGGGTGGTGTCGTTTCCACCGACGATAAGTAGTATGAGATTGCCCAAGTATTCCAGCGGCTCCATATCTCTCGTGTCGGGATTGTGTGCCAGTAGGGAAATGAAGTCCATCGAGGGCGGTTCGTTTACACGTTGGTTCCACACCTCGGTAAAATAAGCCAGGCATTCACGCAAGCTTTCGGTGCGCACCTCCTGTGACACGCCGCTCATACCGACGGCGGGGGTTGATGTGGCGACGTCAGACCACTCGGTTAATTTGCGGCGGTCTTCCTGGGGAATACCAAACAGGGTCGCCAGCATGCGGCCGGTCAATTCGATAGAGACATCCTCAACCCAATTGAACGGTACGCCCACAGGCAAGCCATCGAGTACTTCCTGAATGCGCTCTCGAATCAGCCCCTCCCACTCAGCCAATTGCCCTGGAGCAACAGCGGGCGTTACCGCTGCGCGCTGCACATCGTGCTTGGGTTGATCCATTGCAATGAACTGTGGCGGGATAAAATCCACATCCGGATCACCGATAATAATGACCGGCTCTGAAGAAAATTCGTTGTGATGCGAATCCACAAACATGATGTCTTTAAATTTGGTAATGGACCAGAAGGGACCAAACTCTTTGCTGTCGACAAAATGAACCGGATCTTCCTTGCGCAAGCGTTCGAAGTAAGCCCAGTGCTGCTGTTGTTGAAACAACGCTGCTGCGCTGGGGTCTAGCTCTTCAATTGGCAGGGAATAAGGATCAGGGAGAGGTGCATTCATCGGGCGTTCCAGTTTTTATAATAGGTGCCTTCAGTGTACTGGATATGGAAAATAGTACCAATTTTTATGCCTCAAAAATTGATACGGTTACTTTGGCGGAAGAGGTAGGAGTCGAACCCACCAGGCACACAATCGGCACCTCACTGGTGTTGAAGACCAGGCGCCCCACCGGGGACATCGCTCTTCCGTAGTAAGCAAAACATTCTACCGTGCAAAGCGCTGCTCGGGTACTTTTGCGTCTATGATAACTCGACTATTACCGCGGCGCTGGGTATATCGTAGGCCGTCAAAATACTCAAGAATATCGATGGCCAGTTTACGGCCCGACCCAATCTGGTTCTTGTAGCCAATCACCGTGACCCCATCTGGGCTTTGCGCCAACTGTGCCACTATTTTTGCATGTTCCAAAAGGTGCTCTGGCATGGCGTAGCGAGCATCGGTAAGCTTGCAAACCAGCTTTATTCGAGCAGCACTGTCCAGCGCGTCGTGAACTTGCGTTGAATCCAACCCGGCGACCGATGCGAGCTCGATGACGGAGGGGATCGTTAAGCCCTCTGCCAGAAGTATTTGATGCAGCTTGCCCCAATGTGATTGCTCAGTGTCCGACAATACGGGTTTGTGGTCCGTAGCCATGATCAGGCCACCCACTAGAGCAAGCCTGTTGTTTTGTACAAGGCTGCTCACTATCGGTCTAAACAATATGTCATGAGATTCCCTGGTTATTTCTTGTATAAACAATCGCTTCAAGGCTTGCACGGTAATGCCACTGCTCTGTGGATTTTCGACATGCCAGACCTCCACTGTCGACAGCAACAGCGCTATAGATTCAGCCCAAGCTTGCCCGGAGACGGCATACGTAACAGATCCCACTTCGAAACGACGCGCAGGCAGAGAATCCAGCAAGCGATCAAGTTCCCCCAAACGCAGATTGCAACTCTTGGCCAAAGAAAGAACATCAAGTGGTGGGCAATCGGGGCTCAGCAATGCCTCTACGCTTGTCTGTGTCGACGACAATTCCATGGCCCTGAGAAATTCCAAACGATGCCACCGCGACTTCCCTACTTTTGGCGCAACCGGATCGAGAATTTCTCCGCCGCCCAGAGTGATGGTTTCACTGTCGTCGCGAATCAGAAAACGGTCACCTCTACAGCAGGAGACAGGCTCTTCCAGAATTAGCTGGACCAAAGCATTATCCCCGGACTCTAAATGCCCGCCTTCCTGCTTCTCTAGTAAGTAGAGCTTGGCCGGTATTCGTCGCGTGCCAATGTAAAGCCGCACAGGCGTCAGGTGCCTGAGGGGAAACGGCACAGTAGAGAGTAGTTCAAACCGGGCACCTACATGTCGACTGCAGTGAAAACTGTCGGGGGTGACCAAATAGTTACCC